>CALVVS010000052.1 GCA_944363925.1 uncultured Bacilli bacterium
TGGTGCGGGCGAAGGGACTTGAACCCCCATGCCGTAAGGCGCTAGATCCTAAGTCTAGTGCGTCTACCAATTTCGCCACGCCCGCTTATTAAATGGTGGACCCTAATGGACTCGAACCATTGACCGCCCGGTTATGAGCCGGATGCTCTAACCAACTGAGCTAAGGGTCCAATCAAACTGACTTCTATATAATACCACATTACAAAGCATTATGCAATAAGTAAGCTTAAAAAAATTATACTTTATTAATCATATTCAATAAATTTATTTTAAATTTATCCTTATCAGAATGCTCCTTAGAAAGCATAACTCCCTTATAAGTAACAAGTTCTGATTGATGTCCCTCACTTAAAATTTCCTCAGGAGATAAAGTAATCAAAGTAACACTTTTACTATCATCATTTACCTCATAATGAAGTTTAACTTGACCGTGTACCTTAGTAAATAATGCATCAGTTGGAAGCTTAACTTCATACTTTTTAATATTTCCTTCTTCCGCCACAACTGTACCTAAAAACTCCCCAGCTTTAATCTTAGGGTAATACTCAAAATATAATTTTTTAAAAGCTAGCATATTGTACTTCTTTAAAGCACTTTCCAACTTTTTAAATTCATTTTCATTTTGATAACCAAAAATATATTTTTCCATGATTGTCATTCCTTCCTAGTGGCGTACTATACTATTATTAGGATAACACATATCACAGCACAAATCAAACAACTATCATATATTAGATAAAATTTGACACGTTCTTTGCACATAATAAAGTCAAAGAAAACTAGGTTATTACCTAGTCCTCCTTGCCTGTTTTAACATATCCTTGTTCAATCAATGAATTGTCATCACAATCAGACCACTTAGTATCAACATTACTACTTAAAGTTTTATCTCTATATCTATAATAAGTAACATTTTTATAAACCGGTTCTGTAGTATAAGTAGTAGTACTCTTCTTACATGTAACTACATTATCATATACACCCGCATTATCATAACCAGTTGGACAAACATACTTTACATAACCATTATAAAGTACCTTAGTCGCTCCACCTTCTCTAACTGACGTATGTGGAACTTGCTTTGTTCCAGTTTGAACTTTGCTTACTTTTGTTTGAACTTGCCTAGTACTATTTTCTGTAACTTTTTTAGTACTCCAACTTGACCAATTACCATATGACCAAGTATCGTCAAGATTTTTTACGAACTCGCACCTTGCGGTGCTGGTACTGGGAAATGATGTACCATCAAGTCCCATATGAAGCATTATATAATCTTCTTTATCAGAACATGATAAATTTACTTTCATTGTATATTCTGAATCTTCCTTAGTAACTTCTAAATAAGATTCATTAGTATTACATGTCCTATTATTACTATCAGTAAATCTAACAAGTAATTTATCATTGTACATCTCACCTAAAGTCATTTTAACCTTATCACCAGTATCTTTAGGTAATCTAGATGAAGTAAAATAACCACTTCCAGCAGTCGCCATAGCAAGTAAATTATTATTAAAATTATCACTACCACTATTTTCTTTTACTTTTTCATCAACATAATTAGTAACAAAACCTTTTGTCGGAAATAACATCATAAGTACAAATATTAAAAGGACAACTAAAACTAATTTTATAAACACACCCTTAAGTGTTTCGCGTTTATTTTCATCCTCACCATACATAATAAGTTTCCCCCTCTCAAATATGAGAAATATAATAGCACAATTATATCAAAAAGTCAAACAAAGGTAACAATTTTCAAAAAAATAAAAGAACATTTTATATTCTTGTATTTTATCACTTATTTTCTCTCACTTTCACTAATCTTTTTATCACACTTATATTGCGCTGAATAGTCGTATCATAATTTAAAAACTGTCCTAAATCCTTCTCAAAATTATCATCTTTAAAACCTTCTAAAATCATTACATCATATAATTGATTTAAAATATTTTCATCATACTTACTTAAACCTCTTAAAACAGAGTTATCCCAAGTACAATCCTTCTTCTTCCACCTAAGCGAACTAATAATAGCTAATTTAGCATAAATCGGACTTCTTTCATAAAGTTTTTCAACATCCAATCTCAAACCTTCACTTTTACCTAAATAAGGATTTAAAATATAAAACACTTCTTTTTCATTAAGAGCATTATTGATTAAATTCATTACATATATTGGATAAAGTTGATGATTACTAGCTACATATATCTGCCTTTTTTCATCATAAATTTGTGGGAAGTTCATCCAAAGAGCATCAATATCTACATTATATTTTTGACTCCCACACATTATCTGATAACCAGTATTCCTAGTTTTAGATATTAAATGAAAATCAATATTATCATTTTTATCAAATGCCATAATATCCTTCTTTTCAAAAAATGGAAACATATGAATATCATGAGAAAAATCTTGTGATTTCAAATCAAACACTAAACTATTTTCTTTATACTTTTTACATGCAGTATGACAATGATTACAAATTACCTTTCCACCTTGAATTTGATATATTTTCCCATCACAATAATTACTAATCGCCGTTACTGGTACATCGACAAAACCACAATCACACATATATTTTTCGATTTGCCTACTTACAATAAAATCCGCACTAATAAGTTTTTCTACTCCTTCAAGTAGCTTACAGACATTTTTACTGTCTAAAATAAGTCTATCGAATTCTAAACCATAATTACTAAAATAATTAATATTATAATCTAATAGTGAAAATAAATCATTATAAGAATGCAACAAATTAACAGCTAAATTTTTATGAATTTTTAATTTTTTGCCTAAAAGTTCAACAATCACTGGTGAAATAGCCATTCCGACAATCGGATTTTTTCTTGGTTTAATTGGTAAAGTACTAATTATCAAATCTTCCATCATTAATCATTTATCCTTTCAGATCTCTTTGGAGAAAATTTTTTGACCGGCTCTAAAACACTTATTTTTAGACTATCACGGTTATATATAATTACTCCTCCATCATATATCGCATAAACATCTTTACTCTTTTCATCAGCTACCTTTTGCAATTTGTTTAAATAATTTTTATTATTAACTGTATGTACATCCATATAAAATGGATCATCAAGTAAACCTAAGCCATCATAAAAAGCAAAATATTTATAATAATTATTTTTAGCTGTAATAAAATATCTTTTTAGTTGTAACTCAGTTCCCGCACTTTCACCAACCACTATTTTTTTAGTGTGTTTTAATACATAAAGTAACTCCATGTCATGAACTATTTTCTGATACATCATTTCTGGATTACCACCAGGCAAAAAGATCACATCTACATCTTCTAAAATATTTAAAAGTTTATCTCTATCATCTTTATAGCAATTACAAATAATAATATTCTCTTCTTTAATACCTAATTTTTTTAAAGCACCAATATATCTTTGATATCTATTAGTATCTTTTGAAAAATATTCATTTTCAAACTTTTCTGCATCTAATTCTACTGGAAACGCCCATGGTAAAACTGCAACCTTATAATTATCTTTGATATATTTTCTTATATCTAAATAATGTTTTTCTACACCTTTAGGAAAATCACTAAAAAGTAAACTATACATATTTCACCTCATCTTTAAATTTATTTAATATTATAAGCAATATCTCCTTAACTTGCAAGATAACATCTTTTTGTAACATATCAAACTCCGTACCATACATTTTTTTTATATCCTTCATTCAAAACTTTTTTACTAATACTAGAAGGTTCTCTCGAACTAAAATTATAACCGCTATCTGTCATAAACTCTTCTAACCTAGCTAAGTTCCAATTATAATAATATATAATGTTCTTTAACTTATCTATCAAATCTTGATTTATATATTTTTTAAAAGCTTCATTTTCTAATAATTTTGGAATATCAAAAACACCCATATCAACCCCGTTAATTACTAGACATCTTCTCACTAAAGCCAAAGAATTATATATGAAGCCTAACATTCTAACCTTACATTCTTTATTTAATTTAGAAATTGAAATTTCATCAAAATCAAAACTATATTCTTGAATATCTTTTATCATCTTATCTATTAACTTTAAAGTTTTTAAATTAATATTTTTAACTTTCTTAATTTTATTATCAGCTTCTTTAACCATTTCATTTAAATCATTATCAAAATAGTTAGAAATAATATATCTAAAACTATAAGCCCATTCAAAACATTCCTCACTATTACAGTGTTTTAAAATATATTTTCTAAAATCAGCAAACGAATTAGGTGCATTTTGAATTTTAATCATATCACCTTCAAAATAATTTCTTGAATAATAATCCAAAACCTTTCCATCTAAAAATACTATCTTATAATGATTACCATTATCAAAATTATATTTTGCATTCTTTAAAGGTGGCACATTCACCATAATATTATGTATTTTATCACGGCCCTTAAAACCAACAATCTGATAAATCATCACACAAATCAGTTCATTAACTGGCTTCATTACATCAATAAAATCATTATCAAATAATATATTTAAATCCATATCACTACCATATCTTGAAATCCCTCTACCATAACTTCCATGATAAAACGCAATATATGGAATACTCTCAAATTGTGGGAAAAATTTAATTAACCTTTTAATCAAATCAGTAAAATAATTTCTTTTCAAATTTATTAAATAAATAAAATCTTCTCTATTATATTTTTCTAACAATAACTTTTTCTTCTTATCATAATCCCTTTCAAAGAAAACAAACTTTTTCTTCTCCTCAGATATTTTTTTAATTATATCATCATAACAAGGACAAATCCACTTATTATGAAACTCTTGTCTTTGATTCATAAAAAATCCCTCACCAATATAAATCTATTATACTCTATAAACCTACAAAAAACCACAAAAAAAGATATATTATATACCCTCATATCTTTATTTGCACAAGCATACATCCCCTATTACCATAAGCACTCTTAAACTCTATGACATCTTTATTATGACTTAAAGTAGCCGTGCAAGTCTCACGCATAACGCCAGCACCAATACCATGAACAATCAAAACAACCTCATTACCCATTTTTTGATTATCCCTTATAAAATCAGTAATAGCCACCCTTGCACTTTCTCTATCAAAACCATGTAAATCAAGTTTTGGCAAACTATCGATAAAAATAACTTCATTAATGGTCATTTTTACTAATCTCTGCTCTTGCCACCGCTAAAATAGCCGCCGGCACGCGATATGGAGAACAAGAAACATAATCAAGCCCAATCTTATTAAAAAACTCAATACTTAAAGTATCACCACCATGTTCCCCGCATACTCCAAGCTCAATATTATCATTAGCCGCTCTAGCAAGTCTTACAGCCACCATAATTAATTTACCAACGCCTTCTTTATCAATCGTCTTAAATGGATCAAACTCCAAAATACCTTTTTGATAGTAATCATTAATAAATGCTCCAGCATCATCTCTCGAAAAACCGAAAGTCATCTGCGTTAAATCATTAGTTCCAAAACTAAAGAAATCAGCTTCTTTCGCTATCTTATCAGCTTGCGTTACACTACGTGGAACCTCAATCATCGTACCTATTTTATACTTAATATGGCCACCCTTATCTAACTTAGACGCCACATCTTCAATAATATTTTTCAAATACTCAAATTCTTTTACATCCCCAATAAGTGGTACCATAATCTCTGGATAAACATCTATTCCATGTTTTAAAACCCTACTAGCCGCTTTAAATATAGCCGTTGTCTGCATTACTGCAATCTCTGGATAAACTATCGAAAGACGGCAACCACGAAGCCCCATCATTGGATTAAACTCTTTCAAAGAATCAATTTTCTTATAAAGTTCAGCCTCACTAATCTTTAAACTCCTAGCAAGTTCCAAAACCTCTTCTTCAGTTTTTGGCAAAAATTCATGTAATGGTGGGTCCAAATATCTAATCGTAAGCACCTTACCAGAAGCCGCTTTAAATAACTCTTCAAAATCCTTAGTCTGCATACTTAAAAGTACCGTTAATGCCTCAATCCTATCCTTTTCCGTTGGTGCCACAATCATCTTTCGAATTGCAAAAATTTTATCCTTCTCAAAAAACATATGCTCACTTCGGCATAAGCCAATACCCTCAGCACCGAACTCCAAAGCCACTTTAGCATCTTTAGCCAAATCTGCATTCGCTCTAACACCAAGTTTTTTATACTTTTTAGCCATCTCTAGCATTGCTAAAAACTCGTCACTTAAACCCGCATCAATAGTATTAATAACACCTTCGTAAACATTACCCGTCATACCATCCAAAGATAAATAACTGTCACCAGTAAAAGTCATATCCTTAACCGTAACAATCCTATTTGTCTCATCGACAAACATATCTTCACATCCACTAATACAACATTTTCCAATTCCTCTAGCTACCACCGCCGCATGCGAAGTCATACCACCACGAACAGTTAAAATACCGCTCGCATACTTCATAGCTTCAATATCTTCTGGTGAAGTCTCCTCTCTAACCAAAATAGTCGGTATTTTTTGATTATATTTAGCCTTAACTTCCTCAGTATTAAAACAAATCTGTCCATAAACCGCACCCGGAGACGCCGGTAAACCACGTGTAATTGGCCTCTTATGAGTAAGCTCCTTCTCATCAAAACTTTTATGAAGCATTCCACTAATATCATTAGGGTCAAGCCTCATCAAAGCCTCTTTTTCCGTAATTAAACCTTCTTTAACCATATCCATCGCAATCTTTAAAGCCGCCATTGGTGTTCGTTTACCATCACGTGTCTGTAACATATAAAGTTTACCATTTTCTACCGTAAACTCCATATCCTGCATATTTCCATAATGTTTCTCTAAAAGTTTACTATAACCCATTAACTCGTTATATATCTTCGGTCTTTCTGCCTCTAACCGGTCAATAGAAAGTGGCGTTCTAACACCAGCCACAATATCCTCACCTTGCGCTTTAACCAAATATTCCCCATATAACTTATCACTGCCATCAGCCGGATTTCGTGAAAAAGCAACTCCAGTTAAAGAAGACTCACTCAAATTACCATAAACCATCTCTTGAATATTAACCGCCGTTCCTAAAGTATCTGAAATATTATTCATCTGTCTATAAACCTTAGCTCTTTTATTATTCCAAGACCTAAATACCGCCGTAATTGCCTGCATTAACTGTAGTAATGGCTCATCAGGGAAATTTTCTCTAACTAACTTCTTATAAAGTTTCTTAAAAGCCTCAGTCAATTTAACCATATCATCCGCATCTAAATCTAAATCGTTTGTAATGCCTTTCTTCTCTTTATAATCAGCTAAATAATTCTCAAACTCATCCCTACCTTTTCCTTTTACCACATCAGCAAACATCATAATAAGACGTCTATAAGAATCAAAAATAAATCTTTTACTATCTTCATCCTTAGACAAAGCTAAAGCAATCTTATCATTTAAACCCAAATTTAAAATAGTATCCATCATACCTGGCATACTTATTGGTGAACCACTTCTAACCGAAAGTAAAAGTGGATTTTCACTATCACCCAAACGTTTACCAGTCTTTTCCTCAACCATTTTAATACCTTTTAAAATCTGCTTTTGGACATTTTCATTTAAGCATTCATTTTCTTTAAAATATAATAGACAAGCCTCTGTCGTTACTGTAAGACCATAAGGTACTGGAAGCCCCATATTAGTCATTTCAGCTAAATTAGCTCCTTTACCACCAAGCAAACTTCTTAAATCTTTGTTACCTTCATCAAATAAATAAACATACTTTTCCATTAACTTAGCCTCCTTTAATTCTTATAAGCTCTAGGATGAGCCGCTAAATAAACCTGTCTTAGTCTCTCATTAGATACATGTGTATATATTTGTGTTGTTGATAAACTCTCATGTCCAAGTAAATCACCAACGCTTTTTAAATCAGCCCCATCATTTAACATATGTGTCGCGTAAGTATGACGAAGTGTATGTGGGGTCACATGAACCGCAATTCCTACTTTCTTAGCTGTATCTGTCACAATAGATCTAATTTCTCTTTCATTTAACTTATAATTTCTTTTTCCGATTAATAAATAAGGACTATCTCTATGATCTAAATTCAAATATTTACCCAGCAAATCCGCACACTTACTTCCATAATAAACATATCTTTCCTTATTTCCTTTACCTAAAATAAGTATCTTCCGTTCATCAAAATTAATATTCTCTATTTTCATGTTGGCAAGTTCGCTAACTCGGACCCCACTAGAATAAAGCATTTCTAATATTAAGGCATCTCTAAGTCCATACTTATTACTTCTATCAGGAAAATTAAGTAATTTTTCTAAATCTTCATAATTCAAATAATTAGGTAATGTCTTTTCAATTTTCGGATTACTAATCAGTCTCATAAAATTATCCTGAATAATACCTTCACTCTCAAGATATTTAAAATAACTCTTAAGCGAACTTACTTTCCGTGAAATAGTTCGGCTACTGTACTTATCATCATATAGCTTTCTTAAATAATTTCTAACAGTATCAATATTAATTTCACTATCACAGACAAAATCATAAAACTCTCTTAAATCAGTTTCATAACTCTTAACTGTAAAATCTGAAAAACCTCTTTCAAATTTTAGGTAATCTAAAAACTTATAAACAAAGTCCATATCATCACCTATTATTAAGTATACCACATTTTTTAAGGAAAAAACAGACTACCAAATTTAACAAAAATTCATTTACAAAAAAGCTTTCAAATAAAAGCATGAGTATTTAACTTAAATTTTTAAGTTCTTCTCTAGATAAACCTGTAATATCAGATATATCTTTTAACCTCTTTTTCAAATAGTTCCATATATTCATCACCTTCACTCGTTTTATCTAACTCTTCTATATTAGCTATCTTAATGAAAATAGAGAAACTACTATACGTTAGTTTCTCTACATTAGTGTTTCTAGTTCTTTTCTAGATAAGCCAGTAGCATTCATTATAATATCTAAAC
>CALVVS010000053.1 GCA_944363925.1 uncultured Bacilli bacterium
GAGTCTAAGATTCCTATGAAGTAGAAAAAGCTTACCGTGAGGTAAGCTAATGTCAAATTTATTTGGCATTTTGTTCACTTCTGATTATCTATTTAATATAGCATCTACTGGCTTTATTTTGTTTGTTTTTCTAATAGATATGGTGGTTATGATTACAGAAATAATTATAGTAAAAATAAACATGCCAATAGGTATAAACGAGCTTTTAACAAAACCATTTAGAGTATAATAAGCATTATCAAATATACTTTTATTTAATAAATCACAGATATAATTCCAACCGATTATAGATATAATCCATGAGATAATTCCAATAATTAAGGCTTCATAGGCGAATATTTTTAAGGTATCTTTATTTCTAGCGCCTAAGGCTTTTAGAATTCCGATTTGTTTTTTAGAGTATGAGATTGATACACCGATGAAGTTTGAGAATAGTAAAATGGCAAAGACGGTGAAGACTAGACTTACTATTAAAATATAATTTTTTAAGATGGTATAGTTACTGATAATTTCATTAAGGTCATTTTCACTGATGCCATAAACATTATAAGTATATGCTACGCCTTCTTGATTAGTTTCTAGCGTATTATAATATTTAAAGTTATTAAACATTTTGATTAAATGATTTAGGTCATCATCATAAATAAACAGGCTATTTAGATATTTTGTTTGGATATCATATTCTTCGGCATAATCATTACTAATATACGAATTTTCATCAATTATGATGCCGGCTATTTGAACTGGTCTATTTTCTTTTATGCCTTCACGGTTATCATTTAGGTTTAGTTTTATGTTATTAAAGTTTTCTTCTTGCATATAGTTTTGGGTATAGGTTTGAACCGCTATATTATAAGTGGTATTCATATTTTGTTTAAGATAATCATTTAGTCCTTGTTCATAATTTGCGTCCATTTTCTGCATGGCTTTGACAGATAATACGACTTCGTTTTTAGATAAGGTATTTACTATTTTTAAACCATCTTTAGTGATTACTTCTTTAGTGTTATCTTTGATGTTTTTAAAATTACTTTCACCACTCCAATTTCCTGTTTCATTTGTTTTATTGGTTACGCTTTCTATAAATATTCCATCTAAAAGGTTAGTCGCTGTATTATTTAATTTAGCGGTTTTAGTGAAGCCTTTGACATAGACATTGCTTGAAGCGGCGACATAGATATCACTATAAAATGTTTTTAAATTTTGGTTATAAATGTTTGAACCATCTTTGTATTTTTCTAAGGCTTTATTGCTATCATCAACGACGCCACATATGGTTATTAAGTTATCGCCTAATTTTATCTGATGGTTTTCGTTTACTAAATCTTGGATGGTTTTTGGTTTATATACTTTATTTTCACTATCTATGACGCCATATTTTATTATGTATTCGGCTAAGTATTTATGAATTACTAGTTCTCTATCAGTGGTTGGAAGATGACCGATAATTTTTCCCGGAAGTTTACTATCTTCTAGTTCGATAAAGTTATTTATATATGGGTATCTAATGTAATAATCTGGTCTATCATTGGAATCTTCTGGAAATTCAAAGTCTAAAGGATATTCATTATTTTTTAAGTTATAGGCTTTATTTAATGTAGAGCCGGTTATTTTTTCAATTTTCTCTACGTCTTTATTTGTTAGAGGCGTAGGTCCAATTGCTCCATCACTATCAAATCTTGTTTTAGATATACTATAAACATGTTTATTATTATCATTTAAGGTTTTGGCGATAAATTCTGGTTCATTAAATAAATAACAGTTGATGGTGAAGCCCATGAATATTAAGGCCATAGCGGTTAAAATAGAGGTCATAATTAGTTTAATTGGTTTATGGGTTAGGCCTCTTAAGGCCATTTTAAGGGCGTATGAAAATGGGAGTTTTGATTTTGTTAGATGAAAGTTTTCTATTTTTATTTCTTTTTCGGGGTTAGTGTCATGGATGATGTTGCCATCTTTTAGTTCGATTATTCTATCGGCATAGGTGGCAGCGGCTTCCATATCATGTGATACGACGATTACGAGTTTTTCTTTAGATATTTCTTTTAATAGGTCAAAGATTTGTTTACTGGATGTTTGGTCTAGGTTGCCAGTTGGTTCGTCGGCGAGAATTATTTTAGGGTCTTTGATTAGAGCTCTAGCGATGGCAACTCTTTGTTTTTGGCCACCTGATAGTTCATTTATTTTCCTTCCACCTAGATTTTCTAGTCCTAGTTTATTTAATAGTTTATCGATTTGTTCTTTGGTTGATTTTTTATTTTGGAGTTTTAAAGCTAAGTTAATATTTTCATAGACATTATATTCTTCTAGGATATTAAATTCTTGAAAGATAAAACCGATGTAGGTATTTCTGTATGCATCATACTGTTTATTTTTAAAGTTACTGATGTTTTGATTATTTATTAGAAGGTTTCCACTGGTTAGGGTGTCTAGGCCACCTAGTAAGTTTAACATGGTTGATTTGCCACTACCTGATTTACCTACTATGAAGACCATACCAATATTTCCTATTTTAAGGTTTATATTATTTAAGGCTTTGGTCTCTATACCTTTTTTTGTTTTATATATTTTATTTACATTTTTAAACTCTATCATATTTGCCCCTACTTTCTACATTAATAATAGCATATTTTTATAGAAATTAGTATATTTATTATGTGGAAAATAATTTATAGTATAGAAAAAGCACTCAATTTACATGTGCTGTAGATTAAGTGCTTGAACCAAGTTCTTGGGCGAATACTAGGCAATGGCGTGTTAAGTATTCCCTTTTTATTCTATGAGAAAATCTCAAAGATTTTAAATATAATATTTATTACAGAAAGCTACTATATTTTGCTTGTGTAACGAATAGTTATATTATATAATTTATATAGGGAATATTTTAACAGTTGAGTACTTGCCGACTTCGATAGGAAGGAGGCTGATGATATGTATAAGAAAGATTTTTTAATTTTATCTCTTATCCTTATTATCTTCTTACTCATAGCCTTACTTTTTACACTTGTAAGATAGTAACCTATAATAAGAGAAAAGTACTCAATTTACATTCAGTAGATTAAGTACTTTACCACGATTTGGTGAGTACTCAACATTGGGTTGTTAAGTATTCCCTTTTTTATTTTATGAGAATAATCTCATTCATATACATAATAACATAAAATTAACTTTTTTTCAATTTATGATTTTATGTAATATTTTTTGAAATTTATATTTTTAAGTATTTTCTAACAGCTCTCCATGAGCCAAACATACCAACGGCAATACCAATTGCGAGTAATATTAAAGAAGTTGTATAGACAAATGGTACTGGTTCAATTAGTTTGATAAATGGTGAGAATAAATGGCCATCGAAGTTACGATATAGGGCATTATAACCATAGATGGTAGTAAGGATTGGAATTACTGACCCTAAAGCTCCTAGTAGTAGGCCTTCGATAATAAATGGAATTCTAATATTTAAGTTAGAGGCGCCGATTAATCTCATAATACCGATTTCTCTTTGCCTTGAGTTAATGGTGATTTTGATGGTGTTAGAAATTAAGAAAGCGGTAACTAAAATTAAAGCAACAACTGCACCTATACATATTTTATGAATAAAATCAAAGGTAGATATTAATTGCTCGACCATACCTTCACCATATTTGACTAGGGTTATGCCATCGATTTTTTCAACTTGGTTTGCGACATTTTTGATTTTTTCAATGTCTTTAACTTTGATTTGGAAGGTATTTTGAATTGGGTTTTCTTCATCGGTCCAATTTTTCATGATGCTATCAAAAACTTCTGATGATTCACGCATATCTTTAGTGATATTTTGTTTTGACCTAAATTCATAAGTATCGACATTATTAATAGTACTTATTTCGTCTTTGATTTCATCTATTTGTTCATTGGTTGCTTCATTATCAATGAAGGCAACAATAGTGACATCTCTTTCAACTAATTGTGTGAAGTTATCAACATTATTTGAAAGGACCATTGATACGGCTACGACGATTAGAGTTATTGTTATACAGGAAATTGAGGCAAATGATAATGAAAAGTTTCTAAATACACCTTTGAAGGCATCTCTAAAGTTTCTTCCGATAATTCTAAATGTTTTCATTGCTATAAGTTCCTTTCGCATAATCTTTTAAGACTCTTCCTGAATCTAAGACAATAACTCTTTTGTTCATTTTTTTAACGATGTTGATGTCGTGGGTAACCATAATAATTGTGGTGCCGAGTTTGTTGATTTCTTCTAAGACTTCCATTATTTCCATACCGGTTGTAGGGTCTAAGTTTCCGGTTGGCTCATCACAGATTAATAATTTTGGACCGTTGACAATCGCTCTAGCGATAGCAACTCTTTGCTGTTCACCACCTGATAGCTGTGATGGGTAGTTTTTGATTTTGTTTTTTAGGCCAACTAGTTCTAGGACTTTTAAAACTTTAGCGTGTATTTCGTCTTTTGGCAAGCCAAATATTTCTAGGGCAAAAGCAACGTTTTCATAAACGGTTGATTTTGGAAGTAGTTTATAGTCTTGAAAGACGACACCGATTTTTCTTCTTATTTTATATACTTTACCATTTCTTAGTTTTCCAACGTCAATACCACCGACAATTATTTGACCAGATGTTGGTTTTTCTTCTCTATAAAGCATTTTTATTAAGGTTGATTTTCCACATCCGGTTGAACCTATGATAAATACAAAGTCACCTTTAGAGATGGTTAAGTTTAAATTTTGAATAGCGGTGACGCCTGTTTTATAGGTTTTTTTGACGTTTGTCATTTTTATTAAGTCCACTATATCACTTCTTTCTACTTAAGCTTTATGACCTCTTATTTCGTATGTGTCAATGACGATTACGAAGGCTTCGGGGTCTATTTTTTTTATGGCTTCAGTGGCTAAAAAGTATTCTCTAGTTGGGATGGCACACAAAAGCACTTTCTTTTTTTTATTAGTATAACCCCCTTGAGCTTCTAGTTCGGTTATACCATGATTTAGGTTTTCCATAATGAATTTTTTGATATCGTTTTCTTCAGTGGTGATTATTTCTAAGGTTTTATATTCTGAAATTCCTAGTATTACTCTATCGCTTATGATACCAGAAGCATAAAGGGTGATAAAAGAGTATATAAATGATTGCCAGCCAAAGAAGATACCACCGGCTAGCATGATTAGGCCTTCAGAATAGATATTAGCTTTACTATATGGCATTTTACCATAGTGAGATAATATTTGTTTTAGGACATCGGTTCCACCGGTTGTGAAATTGTTTTTGAAAACAAGTCCGGTTCCAATACCACTGATGAGGGCACCACACAAGGCTATGACAATCATTTCAGTGTCTCCCAAGTCTATATAGTTTGGTAAAAATTCGGTTGCTTTGACTAAAACTGGGTATAAGATTGAGCCAACGATTGTGGGTTTGGTTTTATCTATTCCCAGAAAAATAAAGCTAGCTATTAATAATAAGACGTTTCCTAGTAAAATAACTAGTGATGGGTCGATGTTTAAAAGTTTTTCAGTGATTATTGAAAGACCACTTAGTCCAAATATTAGATTGCAAGGTTTTAAAAAGATATTAAAAGCGGCAGCTGAAAGCAAAATACCAATAAAGAATTCTACATAGCGTTTTAATTTTTTACTACTTGTTATTTCTTTTAAGAGACTGTTTGTGTCTATTTGCTTTTTTTTAGCAAATATCATTTGGCATTCCTCCTTAAGTTAGCACTTATAAATTTATCCAAATCACCATCCAATACTTTATTTACATTTGTATCTTCGCAGTTTGTTCTATGGTCTTTGACTAATGAGTATGGATGCATTACGTAACTTCTAATTTGAGAGCCAAAATTAATATCTCTTTGCTCACCTTTTAACTGTTTTAATTCTTGTTTTTTGTTTTCTTCGTAGGTTTCATAAAGTTTACTTTTGAGTATCTGCATGGCTTTAGCTTTATTTTGAACTTGGCTTCGTTCATTTTGACAGGTTACAACAATGCCAGTTGGCAAGTGAGTTATTCTGACGGCGCTATCGGTGGTGTTTACACTTTGGCCTCCAGCTCCACTACTGTGGAAAACGTCGATTTTTAGGTCTTTTTCATTTATTTCAACTTTGATTGAGTCGTCAATGACAGGGGTTACAGAGACTGAAGCAAACGAGGTATGTCTTCTAGCTCCTGAGTCAAAGGGTGATATTCGAACTAAGCGATGAATACCTTTTTCGTTTTTTAAGTATCCATAGGCGTTTAGGCCTTTGACGATGATGGTAATACTTTTTATACCGGCTTCAAGTCCTGGTTGCTGGTCAATGATTTCTAATTTATAGTTTTTCCTTTCGGCATATCTAGTATACATGCGGTATAACATATTAGCCCAATCGCAAGCTTCGGTGCCGCCTGCTCCTGAGTGAATTTCTAAGACGGCATCGTTTTTATCATAGTCGTCATTTAAGAGAATTAAGGTTTCGATGTCTTCTATTTTTTTAGTTAATGTTTTATTTTCTGTTTCAAGCCAAGTTAAGCTTTCTTCATCTGTTTGATCTAAAGTTTTAGCCATCTCTAAGTAATCTTTTGTTTCATCTAATAGGGTTTTGACTTCTGTTAGAACTTTTTTTTCACTATTTAAAAGAGAAATTACTTCTTCACTATGTTTTTTATCGTTCCAAAAGTTTGGAGAAGATATTTCTAATTCAAGTGATTTAATATGTTTTTCTTTGGTGTCTGGGTCAAAGTGACCTCCATAATTCTTGTAATTTATTTAAGTGATTTTCATAAGTAGTTATGGTTTCTTTTAGTTCCATTTTTGAGGCCTCCTATCATTAATTAATTATATCAAATTATTTAATTTTTTACTAGCTAATTTATATGGAAAAAATATACAAATTATTTGTATACTTTTTTTAAGATAAAATATTTACAATCATAGGCGCCATTGATTTTTATATATTCTTCGGCTTTTTCAATATCATTTATATCTTTAAATTTAGGGTTTGTTTTATCGCAGAAGCCTTTTAATCTAAGTTTACCATATGACCAGTCACCTAATATATAATCATAGTCTTCAAAGTATTCGGTATATTTTTCTTTGATGGCTTCATAATCAAAGGCATTTTTATAGTTTTTTATAAGTTCATAATCGTTATTTTCTATTTTATATTTTTGCATTTTTTATCACCTATTTATATTATAGCATAGATTATTCATTTGGTAGAGTTAAAGATGGAGAGGTGGCATTTAGATTACCATAATAGTTTGGAACTACTCCATTAACTATTTTTAGGGCGATGGGAACTTTGGTTTCTAATTCAACTGGTTTATCATAGTATGGAAGTATTACTTGCTCAGTTATTTTGATGTTGACATAGACTTTGATAAGTGCATTATTTATACCATAATTAGTTAATTCTGTTGAAATATTACTAATAACATCACCGGTTAAGGATATTTTTATAGGAATTTGACTTCCGAAGTTAGCGAATATAGGGTTATTGAAGATAAAACCACTATTTAAGTAATAAATGACGCCATTTTTTAGAGCTTTTTCATCATATGTTTCTAAAAGATTAGCTTTATATTCAACTTTTTGAAGATCGCCTTTTTCAATATATTTGAGATTTTTTTGAATACTTTTAGTAGCGTTAGTAAGGTATTTATTTATTAGACCTGTATTGAAATCTACCGATTTTATTTCACCTTTATCATCATTTGTTACAATAAACAAGTTATCAATTTTCATTTTATCTGTGATGTATTTATCTATGGCATCATTAATTATGATACTGGAAAATTTTTTGGCTTCTAGTGAGGCATAGTTAAATAAAGATGGCATAATTCTATCTTTTATATAGTTAAAAAGAAAATAGGTACAAATTAAAAATATTAATATAAAGATAGCTATTAAGTTAATTTTTTTTATTTTAAATTGTTTTTTTAAGTGAATTCTATTCATATTTAATTGTATTCAAAAAGGCTTATTTTAAGCCTATAAAGAAATTTCGTATGGATCTGAAGAGGTGCCTGTTCCTCCTGTGATTTTGATTTCAGAAGAAAGATATAAGGTTGGATATACTGCTTTAAGAGTTCTTGCTGAAGCGCCTATATGTCTACCTCGTTCATCAATGGTTATAATGCTGGCTTCAGTTCCATAATCATATGGTGTAATTGTCCACCATGTTTCATTATGATTTAACCAATTAGTGGTTTTACATATAGAACTATTAGTATAGTTTATACGTGTACTACCGCATTGTTCAGTATTGCTATTTGTTCTTATAAATTCACTTGATGTAATTAAGCCAATTTTTGCTTCTTGAGATTTAATATTATTTTCATTTTTTATTTGTTCAGCAAATTCATAGGTTAAAGCTTCTGTTACGCTTCCAACACTCCAACTATGAGGAATAATTTGATTAGGATTTTTTAGCTGATTTAAAAAAGCATTATTTAAGTATGTCTTTATCATTGCAGGTCTATCCCATACATTTGAACCATTTGAACTATCCCATGAATACCCATCTTCAATATTATCATTTTTGATTATTTTAATTGTCCCATCACACTCTACGGATATTATTCGCCAGCCAGCTGTTTCATCATTAAAAGTAATATAATTATTTGGATTGGCTCCGGTAAAGAAATACCTACACTCATAGGGGTCTTTTTCAAGCCCTGCATCTTCGATTATTTGTTCTCCGGCTGGTTTAGTTGTACACACTCCATATAGTTCGTCTATGGCTCCCTGTACATTGGTTGATGTAAGACCACTTTCTGTATTATCGTACGTTACATCATTAGAAGGAAAATATGTTTCTGCATAAACTATTACCAC
>CALVVS010000054.1 GCA_944363925.1 uncultured Bacilli bacterium
TAACATTTTTAATGTTTTTTTATTTAATGGTTCAATCAAAAAAAATATTACTCCTAAAACTAAAAGCCACAAATAATTGAGTTCCATTAATTTAGTAAATAAATTGATTTTATCCAAAAAAATAACAATAAAAGCTAACAATATTGATAATTTAATAATCAACTTGTATCCATAAACTTTTTTGATTTCCTTGAAATAGCTAATCATACTACCACTTCCTTAATTAGTTATTATACCATGAAAAAAGCACATTTCTGTGCATTTTTCTTATATTTCTATAAAACATCTATACTCATACTCAACATCATATTTTTTAGTGTATTTACTATTTATTCCTCTAGTAATAGTAAGGGTATCATTTATTAGACTACAAGGTGGATAGGAGTTACTGATACACCTTGACCGAAGGCGGTGGTGGCGAGTTCGACGGGGCCGACTTTACTTCTATCAAAGATGATGCCGGAAGATTCACCGTTTAAGTCGACGCCGGTTTTTTTACCAAAGCCAAATTTATCGATATAATCAAACAAGGTATTTTTGCCTAATCTTTGGCCTAGTATAACGAAGCCTGGATTACATGAATTTTCTACCACCTGCATAAAGGTTTCTTTACCGTGTCCACCATGTTTCCAGCAATGAATTGTGGCATTTTCGACTTTGATGCTTCCTTTATCGTAGTAGGTATCTTTTTCTAAGTCGACTTTACCTTCTTCTAGGGCGGCGGCTAAGGTGATTATTTTGAAGGTGGAACCGGGTTCATAGGTAGCCCATATGGGAAGGTTTCTATTTATTTCTTCAATACTATAGTTTTGGTAGTTTTCTGGAGAGAAGTTAGGTCTAGCGGATATGGCTAGTATTTCGCCATTATTAGGGTCCATGACAAGGCCGATGGCTCTATCGGGGTTATATTTAGTGACAGCGTTATTTAATTCTCTTTCTAAAGAAGTTTGTATTTCGTTATTGATGGTTAAGGTGATGTTCATACCGTCTTGGGGCTGCTGGTAAACTTCGCTTAATTTTAATTTATTACCTTTGGCATCACTAAAGTATTTGATGGCTCCATCTTCACCGGTTAGGTATTCATTGTATGTGAGTTCGATGCCGCTTAAGCCTTGATTATCAATACCAACGAAACCTAGTGTATGGGCCATATAGCTATCGTACGGATAGGTTCTTTTAGATTCTTTAACTAAATATACACCGTCTAGTTTTAAGGCTTTAATTTTATCGGCTACTTCGTATGATAGTCTTCTTCCTTCTGGATGAACTCTTTCTATTGAGGTTTTTTTGTTTATATGTTTATACATGGTTTCATAGCTGACATTTAATATTTCGGCTAATTTTTTGGCAGTTTCTTCTTTATTTTTTATTTGATTTGGTATGACTACTAATGATGTTGTGGTGGCATTATCGGCTAGGATGACGCCATTTCTATCATAGATAATACCTCTATCGGCTTTGATTGGTAGATTTCTGCTCCAAAGGTCACTGGCTTTTTTATTTAGTTTTTGATAATCGATGACCTGGATATAAAATACTCTTAATATTATTACGATAAAGATAAATAAGATAATTAATAATGTTATTTTTATTCTTTTGTGTATATTTTTAAAGAACATATAATCACCAATTAAATATATGCCTATGAAGGTTATTTGTTTACAAAAAAAACTTGGTTATTTTTATCCAAGTTTATATTGATAGAATATTGATAAATTTGTATTAATTATGCTTATTTTTTCTTCTTGATCATCTTGTTACCACTTTGAATATAAATCAATACCATATATTTCATAATCCAAAAATTTTTTTAGTAATGGCTTTTACTACAAATTCAATACTTACTAATTGTCAATCTTTATAATACCTTTGATTTTTACTTGTTGGTTTATCTGGTAAAGTCATTTTAATTAATCCACACTTAAGGGCTGGATTTAAATAATTATCTCTAAACGAATCTTTAGATTTTAATCCTAACTTTTCCATTATTTCAAATGCACTCATTGGAATACTATAATCCATTACTTCAAGTAATTTATTTACATATCTACTTATATGAGTTACTTCTTTTTCAGTATTTGATAGTAAATTACCTAATTCTCTATCAATCATATCTAACATAAATTCTATAAATTCATTAGAATTACCTGTTTTATTACAATTATTAATCACTTTATAATATTCTTCTTGATATTTCTTTATTTGTGATTCTATAGGTACGTATTCAAATAACTTTTTCCATTTAGATAAAATTATATTTTGCCAAAGTCTAGCAGTCCTACCATTTCCATCTGCAAATGGATGAATAAATACGAATTCATAATGGAAAATAGAAGATAATATTAATGGATGAATTTCATCTTTTGATTTTTTCATCCAATTAAATAAGTCGTTCATTAAAGTTTCTACATATTCAGGTTTAGGTGCGATAAAAATGCAATTACCATTTTCATCAAATACACCTTCTTCTCCTTTTCTAAATACGCCAGATTCTTCTACAGTTAAAAATGTCATAGTTCCATGTATTTTTAATAAATCTTTAATATTATATGGATTAGTTTCACTGATCATTTCATAAGCCTTATAAGCATTCTTAACTTCTTGTATTTCTTTTTGATCTCCAAGTACTAATTTACCATTAATAACATCTCTAACTTGATTAAGCGATAATGAATTTTTTTCAATAGCTAAAGACGAATGAATTGAATAAATGCGATTATTTCTTCTTAGTACTGGCATTTTATTTAAATTACTAAAATTATCTAATTTTCCAACTTTTTCCATTATACTACCAACAAGTTCTAACATCTTATTTGAAATGGTAAATGGCGGTACATATTTTTTCATTAAAATCACCTCTTAATTTTCTAATAATATTATACCACCGTCTAAATATAATATCAATTATCTTACCTATATCTTACACGTTTTTTTACATGCTATTTGAGTATTTTTTTATTTAATAAATAATAAATTTAATGTTATTTTTATTCTTTTTAGTATATTTTTAAAGAACATATAATAATCAATTAAATATATACTTATGAAGTTTATTTGTTTGCAAAAAAACTTGGCTATTTTTATCCAAGTTTATTCAATGGTATATGGGTCGTTTTGGGTGCCTGTTCCTCCTGTAATTTTGATATTAGGTGATAGATAGAGTACTGGTAAAAAAGGATTATGTATATCAAAGTCAGTATAAACAAGTCCATAGTCATAATCATCACCACTTATAAGGGCTATTGAGTAAATACTATTATTATATGCTGTTATTGTCCAGAAATAATTTGTTTTGGGAATATCAATTATATTAAGCATCCAGTTTGTATTACTACATTCTTTTTTATTATTAGCTTCTAAATTGAAATTTCCACATTTTTTTATATTACTATTTGCTCTAATATATTCACTTGCGGTTATAAGCCCTATTTTCCCAGACCATTTAGTACTATTTTCTTCATCTATCTGACTAATTAAATTATTATTCCCCTCTGTTATTTTACCTATACTCCAATCATGTTGTACTATTTGATTTTGGGCTTTACTAGTAAGGCTATTATAATATGTATTATTTAAGTAAGTGTTAAGACTTGCTGGTCTATCCCAATTATTATTACCACCTGAAGCTAGATTTACGTCCCAAGTAAAATGTTCTTCTGAATAATTATTTCTCATTATTTTTATTGTTTCATCATTTTCAACAGAAATTATCCTCCATAATTCATTATTAAATTGAATAAAATTTTTGGGACTTATACCTCTATATATGTATCTTCCATCTTCATATTCATCTTCGTATAAACCATCACCACTTGTTACTATTTCTTCTTTTTCAACGATTTGTTCTCCTGCTGGTTTAGATGTACACTCTGTGTAGAGTTCATCAATGGCATCTTTTACATTGGTGCTTTTTAAACCACTTTCTTTATTGTTATATGTTACTTCATTACTTGGAAAATTTACTACTGCATAAACACCAATACAACTAAAGATTACAACTCCTACTATGAAACTTATTAAATTTGTTTTTAAATAATTCTTTTTCATTTGTTCCCCTCTTTTCTAAATAAAATAAGTAAGCATTACAGCTAACGCAAAACCTGTTAGATTGTTTTTTATAAGTTTGTTTACTTTTTTGTTTCATAACTTTATTCCTTTCTTAGTTTCTTTCTATTATAATTTTACTCCACGTTTCGTGGCTAGTCAAGACAAAAATGCCACATTATGCAACAATGTGGTTGGTGATGTAAAATGATAGGAAAAGTTATTAAATATGCGAGAAGTAAAGCTAATCTTACACAGGAGGAACTTGGAAAGTTAGCAAATATTAACCGAACAACATTAGGAAATTACGAAACAGAATTTAGGCAACCTACTTTTGAGATGATTGAGACTTTATTAAATAAGTGCGGGGTTAAAATATATTTTGAAATGAAAAATGGTGAAAAATTTGAAAGCAAAGATATTTTAAGAAAGGACATTTAAAAAGAGTTCTTTTTTTTTTGAACTCTTTTAGGCCATCATAAAGGCTCCTGGAAAGTATATTAGAATAAAGGCAGCTACTAGCATGATTATACCAGCAATTAATCTATTATATGTTCCTACCGTGTTTTCAATGATAAGTTCTTTAATGATTACATTTACAACACCGACTAGAATTAAACTAGCTATTAAGTACATAAAGAAATATAAAAGCATATAGATTGTTTGATTTTGGATGCCATTTATTTCTAAGGCTGTTTGGACTAAGGCTGGCGAGCTATGGGCTTGATTTACTAAGGTAAAGGTGGTGATGACACTAGTTATAACAATGGCTAGAGCATACATAAGCATTTGTTTTTTGCCAAACAGTTCTTGAAGGACTTGAAGAATACTTTTTTTAGGAACATTTATTTTTATATGAGCATCAACGCTAATGGCACCAACGATAATAGCCACAATACTTATAAATGTTCTAATAAATGTTGTTTGATTAATAGTAAATTCGGCGCCAGTTAAAGTAATGATCATATAGGTTATGGTACTTGTAATAATAAATATGCCACCTAATATTAATCTTTTTTTATTATTATAAATGGCAAGCATGATACCTGAGAGGAATAGAATAATCCAAAGTGAGCCAAGATTAATGGCATCGGCTAGTCCTTCGGTGGTAGCAATAGTGGCTGAGCTTGTTTCTTTAACATTTGTATTTCCTAATAATGTAAAATGAAGTGACTGATTTTCCTTTGTGTTTATATCTGTCGGAACTGGTTTTCCTTCTTTGATCAGTTCGGTAATATTTAGGCTATTTTGTTTAAGGTTATTAAATATGGTTTGTTTTATTTCTTTAGCAATTTTGTCACTGAAACCATTAAAGGTTTTATTACCAATTACAGTGAAAGGAACACCTTCTTCTTTATCATTTAAAGTTGTTCTAACTTTAGTTAACAGTTCATTATTTTCTTTATTATCCCAAACTTCATAGGTTTGAACATTTATATTTTGACCTAACTGTTTTTCTAAGACTTTTAGATATTTTTCTTCTTTAGCGCAGTGAGGACAACCATTTCCATAGAACATGGTTACATCGACGGTTTGGGCATTTACTTTGGCAAATGGTATGATTAAAAACATGGTTAAGATTAATAATATTTTTTTCATTTTGAACCTCCTAATTTTATATAGCTTTCATCAAAGGCTTTGATGAAGTTTTCGATATCTTTCATAGTTGTTTTTTTAGATATGCTTATTCTAATACTTGTTTTGGCTTTTTCTTCGTTATTAGTTAGAGCGTATACGGCTTTAGAAGCATTACCGGTTGAACAAGCACTTTGGGTAGAGATATATACTTCTTTTTCTTCTAGGCTATGAAGCATGGTTTCGGGTTTTATGCCTTTAATACTTATATTTAAGATATGTGGGATGGAATTTTCATTACTATTTATTGATACGTCTTTATAGTTTTTTAAATTATTTATTAATATTTGATTTAATTTTTTTACTTTTTCAAAGTCATCATCGATGTTTTGATAACTTAGTCTTAAGGCTTTAGCGGTTGATGTGATGAGTTCTAGGGGCGGGGTTCCACTACGAAAGGCGGTGGTACTTTTGCCTCCTTCTATAAGTGGCTCGATGATGAGATTTTCTTTTTTATATAAGATGCCAATGCCTTTAAATCCGAAAAATTTATGGGCCGAGAGACTAGCAGCATCGACGTTACTTAAGTCAAATTTTATTTTACCGACGGCTTGGGTTATATCGCTATGAAAGATTATTTTAGGATAGTTTTTTAAGATTTGACCTATTTCTTCGATGGGCTGGCGAATACCGGTTTCACTACTGACCATGCTTATAGTGACAAGTACGGTATCATCGGTTAATAGTTTTTTTAATTCATCTATTTTTACAAGGCCATTTTCTAAAGGTACATAGTCTATTTTGAAACCTTGTTTTTCTAGATAGTTTAATGGTCCATAAATTGATGAGTGTTCTAGTTTGGTTGTAATAATATGTTTACCTCTATTTTGAAATTTTTGGATGGCTTTAATGATGGTATTATTACTTTCACTAGCACCTGATGTGTAAATTATTTCATTTGGTTTTACGTTTAAAATATTGGCAATTTGATTTGTACTCGCATCTATTAGGTGTTTTGCTTTTATACCTAGTTTATGAAGTGAATTGGGGTTGCCGATATATTTAGTGGCTTTTACAAAGCTATCTAAAACTTCTTCATCAACTGGGGTTGTTGCACTATAGTCTAAGTATGTCATGATTACTCCTTTCTATTTTATATTATCAAAACCACTACGTTTAAAGAGTTTTTCTAAATCATAATTTGAATAGTAAATCATAGTAGGCCGGCCATGCGGGCAATTAAACGGGTTTTGACAATTTCGAAGGTCGGTTATGAGAGCTTCCATTTCTTCCATTGTTATATTGGTATTAGCTTTGATGGCGTGTTTACAGCTCATCATAGTAGCTACTTTTTCATTGAATTTTTCAATACTGAAGTCTTTTTTGGTGGTGATAATGATTTCGATAATTTTTCTGATGGATTCTTCTTCATGACCTTTTGGTATCCAAGCAGGGTGTTGTTTTACGATTATGGAGTTTATACCGAATTCTTCTATTTTAAATTTTAAGTTTTCTAAAATGTTCATATTTTCTTTTAAGATGATGAATTCATCGTTAGAGAGTTCAATGGTTATTGGGAAAAGAAGTTCAGTACTAGCAATATTCGGGTTACCCATTGCTTTTTTGAATTTTTCATAATTACATCTTTCTTTGGCGGCGTGCTGGTCGATGATATACATACCTTTTTCGTTTTGAGCGATAATATATGTACCATGTACAAGACCAACTGGATACATTTCAGGCATGAATTCTTTGGTTTCTTCTTTTATTTTATATTCATCATTTTCCATGACGACTTCATGAACGATATCACCGTTTGTTTCATCTTCATAGATACTTTCATTGACTGGGATTTTGGGCTCATCAAAGGTTATTTCTTCGGTTTCTATTTTAGGGGTGTTTGATCGTCTTTCCAAGTCAAATCTTAGTTCTTCTCTTTTTGGTTTTTCTTTTCTAATGGATACTTCTGGAATAAGGTTTCTATCTTTGATGGCAGCTTCGATTGTTACTTTAATAAGTTCAAGCAAGGTGTCCATTTTACTGAATTTGATATCCATTTTAGTAGGATGAATATTGACATCGATGACGCTTGGGTCTACTTCGATATTTATGACAGTGATTGGATATCTATTATCCGGTTTATATGAGTGATAAGCGTCGTTGATAACTCTATTAATATCCATGTTTCTTACTACTCTACCATTGACAATAGTGACCATATTATTTCTACTTGATCTATGAACTTCTGGAAGAGATATATAGCCAGATATTTCATAGTCGGGGTTTTCGCCTTTTATCGGAACCATTTTTCTGGCAACATCGGTTCCATAAATACTTTGAATAACTTTTAGAATATTACCGGAACCATCAGTTCTTAGGATAACGTTATCATTGTTTTTTAAAGTAAATCTAATATTGGGCTGAGATAATGATAATTTATTTATATAGTCGGTAATATTGGCAAGTTCAGTGTACAAGCTTTTCATATGTTTTAGTCTAGCAGGAGTGTTATAGAAAAGTTCACTGACGGTGATTGTCGTACCTTTTCTAGCATCACCTAGACCTATTTCTTTTATTTCCCCACCATTAATTACGACATGAGTTCCGATATCTTTAGTGCAGGTTTTTAAATCCACTTTACTTACGGCGGCAATAGATGCGAGGGCTTCACCTCTAAAACCTAAGGTGGTTAATCTATATAGGTCATCTTCTTCTTTGATTTTACTAGTGGCATGTCTGGAGAAAGCCAAGATGGCATCATCTTTATCCATGCCTTTGCCATTATCAATAACTTTTATTTGTCTAGTTCCGGCGTCTTCTAGTTCTACTTTTATTTCTGTGCTTTTGGCATCGATACTATTTTCAACTAGTTCTTTTACAACTGAGGCACATTTTTCAACCACTTCACCAGCGGCTATTTTATTAGCGAGAAGTTCATCCATGATTTTGATTACTGCCATATTATCACCTTTAATCTTCTTATAAGATTATACCATTATTTAAGGTGAAAAAATAGTTTTTGAGGAGGTTACTTGAAAAAATTTCAGTGAAAAAGAGTAAATTTAATTAAATAATAGAAAAGTGAAAAAATCTTGAGTAAAATAAATTTAATGAATTT
>CALVVS010000055.1 GCA_944363925.1 uncultured Bacilli bacterium
AACAATTTATATTCATTATATAAATATATAAAATTATCCACAGTACTGATGTTTCACGTGAAACATTAAAATAAAAGTATATTAAAAATTCAAAATTAGTATATGATTAATAAAAATATATAAATTAAAATTCATAATTATAAAAAAATATATATAAAATAAATATTTAATTAAAATAATGCCAATGTTTCACGTGAAACATTGGCTAATCTATTTAAAATCGAACAATAAATATTGTAATAAAAAGTTTTTAAATGAATTGTGCTAAA
Organism: uncultured Bacilli bacterium; assembly: GCA_944363925.1. Lineage (GTDB taxonomy): Bacteria > Bacillota_I > Bacilli_A > RF39 > UBA660 > Coprosoma. The sequence goes on from CALVVS010000055.1 coordinate 270, forward strand.
TAAAACTATTAATAAAAAGTAATACGGATTAACAATTATAAAAATAATTTAAAATATCTAATATTTTTTCGGTTATGAAAGTATATTTATAATTTTAAATGGAATTTTATTAAATATTTTTCCACAGCACTAATGTTTCACGTGAAACATTGATACTTAACATTAAATTTAAAATATTAATACTAAATATTATAATCGAATATAAAAACACATGATTTATGTACATTTTCTTAATAATAAAAATTTTATATATAAATATAATCAATTAATTTTAATAACATAAAAAAATTTTTCATAATTCCAATGTTTCACGTGAAACATTGGAATTAGAATAATATACATAACATATTTTTTTTATATTAATAAATTTATATTAAAAATATATCTAATATAGTAAAAAAATGAATATAATTTTGAATTTTTAATACTTATATCAATATGAATTAAAATATATCTATCTAAAATGTTAATGTTTCACGTGAAACATTAAACAATTTGGAAACTCTTAAAAAATATAAAATTATATTTAATTACTACTCACTAATTTTAATTAAAATAAATAATAATTATTCATATATTATAAAATCTATAAAATATATTAAAATTTTAAGTAATTAATATAATAAATATCATTTTCAATGTTTCACGTGAAACATTGAAAAAAAAGATATACTGTGGAAAACCTACTTTATTAACAAAAAACATTGTAATTTTATTAAAAATATTATAATATATTAGTGGTACAACATTTGTGACTGAACCAGGTCAGAATCGGAAGATAGCAGCCTTAAGGTCCTCCAAGTGTGTGTACCTTTTTATATAAGGTGATTATAATGAATAAATACATGGAAATAGCCCTCAAAGAAGCAAAAAAAAGCTTAAAAACAAACGACATACCAGTTGGTGCCGTCATAGTTCAAAACAACAAAATAGTAGCTAAAGGACATAATACAAGAGAAAAGCAACATTTAATAACTAGACATGCTGAAATAAATGCCATTGAAAAAGCATGTAGAAAGCTAAAAAACTGGCACCTAGATAATTGCATAATCTATGTAACCCTAGAACCATGTAAAATGTGTCTAGAAGTAATAAAACAAGCCAGAATAAAACAAATAATCTACGCCGCTTCCCAGCAAAAACAATCAAACCTAAAAGAACCAAATAAAATAAAATTAGAAAATGTGGAAAAAGCCAGTATTCTATTAAAAAACTTCTTTAAAACCAAAAGAAATAAGTAATTAATACTAAAATAATACCAACTTATTTCCTTTTTTTGTGGATAAATATGATATAATAAAACAGATAGAGGTGATTAAATGTATCAAGCTTTATATAGAAAATATAGGCCAAAAACCCTTGATGACGTATATGGACAAGACACAATAGTAAAAATTATAAAAAATTCCATAATAAACAATCAAATAAGTCATGCCTATCTATTTGCTGGACCAAGAGGAACAGGTAAAACCAGCATCGCTAAAATATTCGCTAAAATAATAAATTGTGAAAACCCCAAAAATTGTCAGCCATGTGGAAAATGTGTAAGTTGTACTCAAAAAAACAATAGCGATATCATCGAAATCGATGCCGCCAGTAATAATGGTGTCGATGAAATAAGAGAACTTCGAAACAAAGTAAACCTACTCCCCGCTTATGGCAAATATAAAGTATACATCATCGATGAAGTACATATGCTTACGCAAGGAGCCTTTAATGCTCTATTAAAAACATTAGAAGAACCTCCAGCTCATGTCATATTTATACTAGCCACAACAGACCCTCATAAAGTAATCGAAACTATTCTCTCAAGATGTCAAAGACTAGACTTCAAAAAAATAAGTCCAACCGCAATTGTGGAAAACTTAAAAAATATAGCTCAAAAAGAAAAAATAGATATAACAGAAGATGCTTTATATGAAATAGCTAACCTAGCCGATGGTGGAATGCGCGACTCCGTTGGAATGCTTGACCAAGCAAGAGCCTATACTGAAGGAAAAATTACAATTAACGATATTCATGATATCAATGGAACTTTAACCGAAAAAGACTTAAATAATTTGTTAGAAAATATAATTAACAATAAATTAGATGAAATATTAGAAAAAATAGATATATATAATGATAAAGGCAAAAATTTCGTTAAATTAATCGAAGAATTCATTAACTTCATTAGAAATATCATACTATTTAAAGAAGCACCTAATTATTTTCAAGAAAAAAAACAAAACATCGAAATTTATCAAAATATTGCCCCAAAAATCACTATAAATGAACTATTTTCTATAATTGAAATCTTAAATAAATACTCTTTTGAAATGAAAAATAATACAAATAGTAAATTACTATTTGAACTATCATTTATAAAAATAATTTCTGAAAAAAATAATAAAATAGTGGAAAAATCAATAAATATTTCTAATTTCAATGAAAAAAACTTAAAAAATACTCCAAAAATTCAAAATAATTCACAAAAAAATGAAAAAAACGTGGAAAACTCCACTATAAATGTCAAACAAAACGAACAAAAACCAAACAAAATATTGAAATCAGAAGAAACTAAGCAATCTTCTAATTACCAACAAAACAAAAAAAACACTAAAGTTATAAAAGAAAACCTTGAAAAAATTAAACAAATTAGAATAGATAATACTCTAGCCCATTTCAATAAACAAGAAGTTCGCAACATCACCCCTACCCTAGAATTATTAAATGATCTACTATTAGACCCAGAATATAGTCACCCCGCTTCCATAATTTTAGATGGCACCTTAAAAGCCGCTAGTAATGAAAATCTAATATTTGTTTATAAAACAAAAAGATTATCAGATTTATTTAATGAAAATTTACCAATTATTGAAGAAACTATTGAAAAAATCTTAAATAAAAAATATAATTTAATTGCAACTAACTTAGATGAGTGGGAAATAATAAAAAATGATTTTAATCATAAACTAAGACCATTTATTTATAAAGAAGAACTCTTTAAGTTAGAAGATATCTTCAAAAATGAAGAAGAACCTAAAAATAATATTGAAACCATGTTTGAAGATATAATAGAATATAATTAATAGAAAGAAGGAATAAAATGAATATTCAAGCAATGATGAAACAAGCTCAAAAATTACAAAATGAAATGTTAAATGAAAAAAAAGCTATAGATGAAAAAATCTTTGAAGGAAAATCATCATTTGTAACAGTAAAAGTAAAAGGAACAAAAGAAGTAATTGAAGTTAAAATAGATGCTGAAAACTTAGAAAAAGATGATATAGAAATGTTACAAGATATGATACTAGTAGCCATCAACGAAGCCAATCATCAAGTAGATTTAGAAACAGAACAAAAAATGGGAAAATATACTAAAGGAATGCCAGGTTTATTCTAATGAATTACCCTAAAACTATTTTAAATTTAATCGAATGCTTTAAAAAATTTCCGGGAATTGGTGAAAAAACTGCTGAAAGATTAGCTCTATCAACTTTAAATATGGAAAGCGATATAATTGATTTATTTAGTAAATCATTAAAAGATAGTCAAACCAAAATAAAAAAATGTTCAAGATGTGGCAGTTTAACCGAAGAAGATTTATGTCAAATATGCAATGATAAAACAAGAGATACATCAACTCTTTGCGTAGTTGAGGAGTGTAAAAACGTTATTTTATTTGAAAAAATTGGTTCCTTCAAAGGAATTTATCATGTCTTAGGTGGCTTAATCTCTCCACTAGAAGGAATTAATCCAGAAGATATTCATGTTGATAAACTAATAAAAAGAATTAAAGATGAAAATATCAAAGAAGTAATTCTTGCCATCAAACCAAGCGTCGAAGGCGAAACCACAGCTTTATATATTAGAAAAATGTTAGAAAATACAAATGTAAAAATTTCTAAAATAGCTCATGGAATACCAATGGGTGCAGATATTGATTACATTGACCCTTTAACTTTAGAAATGGCCATTGAAGATAGAACAACCATTTCATAAAATTAACTTTTAAATTATATAATTTATTGAGGTGTTTCATGCTTAATAGATTATTTAAAATGTTAAAAAAATTTATCATGAGTTTTTTCATGTTGTATGGATATAATGTCATTGTTCCTGCCACTGCTATTATTCCCATAAATCTCGTAACTGTTTTACTAATTACTATTTTTAGTATTCCAGCATTTATTTTTTTAATCATAATAAGACTAGTTGTTTATTAGGAGGATTTAAGATGTTAGATGAATATAAAAACTCCCAGCCAATCGTTTACAAAATATTAAAAAACGCTATTATTAATGATAAATGTTCGCACGCCTATTTAATCGAAACAGGCGGTTTTTATGATTCATTTAATTTTACTATGTCATTTGTCAAATCACTTCTCTGCCCTTTAAAAAACCTATCTAAAGAAAATTGTAATAACTGCCATCAATGCGAAGTCATAGACTCCGGCAACTTCCCAGAAATTGAAATAATAAAACCAGATGGCCTTTGGATAAAAAAAGAGCAGCTTCAAAATCTTCAAAAAGAATTCAATACCAAAGCTTTAATTGGAAATAAAAGAATATATATAATCACCAAAGCCGATAGATTAAATAAATCAGCGGCCAATTCCATCTTAAAATTTTTAGAAGAACCAGATAACAACCTAGTTGCTATATTATTAGCCGATAACATATATAATGTTTTATCAACAATTAAATCACGTTGTCAAATACTAAAATTAAAATCATCTAATATTGCTAAAGAAAATATAACCCCTCTTCAAAAACTAATTCAAATAACTAACATATCAAATAAAGAAATTGATGAAGAAACCTTAAATCAAAAAATTACCAAAGTAATTGAATTTATTAATTACTTTGAAAAAAATCATTTAAACACAATACTCTACATCGGTAAACTTTGGAACGATTATATAACAAATAAAGAAGAATTTGAAATGGCCTTCGAAATTATGATAAATTATTATAAAGATGTATTAAATTATTCACTAGGTAAACCACTAGAAATATTTGAACAAGATGATAATATAAAATCAATATCTGAAAGTAATACTGTAGATGAAATCTGTCAAAAAATAAATAAAATTGTTGAATTAAAAGAATTAATCAAATATAATATCAACACTAGCTTATTAATGGATAAATTAATTATGAATTTAGAAGGGGTGATATGATGAAAGTAGTTGCTGTAACCTTTAAACCACATGGTCAAATATATTATTTTGATCCAGCCAATTTAAACTTAAAAAATAATATCACTGTTATTGTCGAAACAGAACAAGGACTTCAATTTGGAACAATTGTCAATGATAAAATTGAACTATCCGAAAATAACATCCCATCAAATTTAAAGAAAGTTATTCGAATAGCTACCAAAAGCGATTTTAATAAACATAAAAAAAATCTAAAAGATGCTTCCTTAGCTTTAAAAAAATGCCGACAAATAGTTGAAAAAGAAAATCTGCCTATGCACATCATTGATGCAAGTTATACCTTTGACCGTGATAAACTAATATTTCGCTTTTTAGCTGATAATCGTATTGATTTTAGAGATTTAGTTAAAGAACTTGCTTCAATTTATAAAGTTAGAATTGAATTAAGACAAATTGGTGTTCGAGATAAAGCTAAAGAAATAGGCGGTTATGGTCCATGTGGCTTAAAACTTTGCTGCGCTAGATTTTTAAAAGACCTTAATGCGGTCTCAATCAATATGGCGAAAAATCAAAATATAGCTTTAAATCCAAATAAAATAAATGGCGTATGTGGTAGATTAATGTGTTGTTTAAAATATGAAGATGAAACTTACACAAAATGTAAAAATAATATGCTTAAAATTGGTGATAAAATAAATACAGAATACGGTGAAGGTACCATAATTAACGTAGATATTTTAAAACAAAAATATACAGTAAATATTCCAAATTACGGGACAGTAGAAGTTGATAAAAATGAAAGTAACTAATTATTTATTAGGTTATGAAAATTTGAAAATAATTCAAGATAATGAAATGTTTAACTTCTCCTTAGACTCTGTACTCCTTCCTAATTTTATTACCATCAATGAAAGCACTAAAAACATATTAGATATTGGAACTGGTAATGCCCCAATTCCTTTAATCTTATCGCAAAAAACTAAAGCCCATATTACCGCCATAGAAATTCAAAAAGAAGTTAGTGACATGGCCAAAGAATCCATCAAATTAAATAATCTAGAAAAAAAAATAACCATTATTAATCAAGACATAAAAGAGTATTATAAAAATGCTACTCCAGAATTTTATGACATAATAACCTGTAACCCACCATATTTTGAAGTCAAAGAAAAGTCAAAATTCAATAAAAATGACTATAAAACTATTGCCAGACATGAACTAACTTTAAATTTAGAAGATATATTAAAAATATCAAGAAAACTTTTAAAAAATGGTGGAACCTTAGGGCTAGTCCATCGCCCAGAAAGACTAATCGATATTTTATTAACCATGAGAAAATATAATATTGAACCAAAAAAAATCAGATTAATTTATCCAGGAAAAAACAAAGAAGCTAATATACTACTAATTGAAGGTAAAAAAAATGGTAAAAAAGGTTTAAAAATATTACCTCCACTTTATAGTCATAATTCAGATGGAACCTATACTGACGAAATAAAACAATATTTTAAGTGAGATGATAAAAATGATACAAAAAAGTTATGATGGAACCCCTACTCTCTATATAGTCCCAACCCCAATTGGCAACTTAGAAGATATAACTATAAGAGCATTAAATATTTTAAAAGAAGTCGATGTAATCTTTGCTGAAGATACAAGAACCACTAAACAGTTATTAAACCATTATAATATTACTAATAAACTCGTTGCCAGTCATTTATATAATGAAACTCAAAATGAAGAAAAAGAATTAAAATATTTAAAAGAAAATAAAAATATTGCCATAGTAAGTGATCGCGGTACACCAGTAATAAGTGATCCCGGTTATATTTTGGTCAAAACAGCTATTGAAAATAATTATAATGTCGTATGCCTACCAGGCCCCACCGCTGTTATCCCAGCTTTAGTTATGTCAGGACTAAGTGGTGGTCCATTTATGTTTTATGGCTTTTTAAATAGTAAAGAAAGTAAAAGAAAAAAAGAACTAGAAACCTTAAAATCAATCACATATCCTATTGCCTTTTATGAAGCTCCCCATAGATTAATAAAAACCTTAAATAATATATATGAAATATTTGGTAATAGAAAAATTGCCATAGTAAGAGAAATTAGTAAAAAATATGAAGAAGTTATTAGAGGAACTGTGGAAAACATCCTTAAAACTGTGGAAAACTTAAAAGGCGAAATAGTAATTGTCGTCGAAGGTAATCAAGAAATAAAAACATTTGATAATTTATCCATAAAAGAGCATGTTAATTTATATATTGAAGATGGCCTTACAACAAATGAAGCCATAAAAAAAGTTGCTAAAGAACGTAGCGTTTCAAAAAGTGAAATCTATAGTGAATATCATAAAAATTAACATCAAAAAAAAAGAAACACAAAAAATAAGCACTAACAAAGTAGATATCTAGAATATTTACTTTTTTATTTGCCTAATTCATTAAAATCAACCATTGCTTGTAAATAAGCTTCAGCCTTTAATCTACTTTTTTCATCTAATTTTCTATAATTTTCAACTAAAGCAAACTCATTTTCACTTAAATTACAATTAGAAACATTATCACTTAAATCTAATAAATAATCAACAGAGACATTTAAAATCTGAGCCATCCTTATAATTATAGATAATTTAGGTTTTATTTTTCCACTTATATATTGACTTATAGCTTCCTGTGAAATACCTAATTCCACTGCCAATGAAGTTAATGATTTGTTTCTAGCTTTCGCAATCTTTTTTAAATTTTTCATATATACTCCTTATTATTTTACAAAATTTGAATTATATACAAAAATTATATAATTATTACTTCAAAAATATTTGAAGTATGATATAATATAGTTGAAGTAATAATTATAATAGGAGTAAAAATATGAAAAAAATAAGTAAATTTATAAAAACTAATTTTAAAGGAATAATTACCGGAACTATAATTGGTATATTATTATGTGGAACTATAAGTGTAATAGCAGCAACCTATTTTCCAAGTAATGATGTGACATATGATAATACAGAAAGTGGCCTTTCAAGTACCGATGTACAAGGTGCAATAGATGAACTATATGGAGTGTGTTTTCCACCTAAAGCAGGTGATACAATATTGGATAGTGTTGATATAGTAACCTCAGGAGATGGTCTTTATGAAGATGAATATGAGGATAGAAGATATTTTTATAAAGGTGGAAATCCCAATAATTATGTAACATTTAATAATGAACAAGCAGGCTGGCGAATAGTATCAATAGAGCCAGATGGAACAATAAAGATAATGAGAATAAATAGTATAGGAAATTATCAATGGGATAGTTCTAGTAGTAATAA
>CALVVS010000056.1 GCA_944363925.1 uncultured Bacilli bacterium
TGGTTGATAGGCTGGAGGTGGAAGCATGGCAACATGTTGAGCTGACCAGTACTAATAGATCGAGGATTTAATCCTATTAATTGTTTTCTCTAATGAGATATTTAACACATTATCATGTTTTCAGAGAATTATTTCTCTTATTTGATTTGTAACGATAGCGAAGTGGATACACCTGTTACCATCCCGAACACAGAAGTTAAGCACTTCAGCGCCGATTGTAGTGTAAGCGAGAGTAGGACGTTGCAAGTCTTTTTTTTGTATTTAAGCCTTTTTTATGTGGCTTTTTATAATTGAAAAAATGTACTAGTTTTTGCTAATACATTTTTTCATATTTATTTTCATTTTCTTTATTTTCCTCAATACATAGCTTATACATATCTACGCCTAATATTAGAGATATTCTCCATAATGTTCCTATTGAAAATGTTTGATGGACATTGTTTTCAATATTAGAAATGAATTGTTTGGAGTAGTTTGTTTGCTCGGCTAATTTTGCTTGAGTTAAGCCTTTGGCTTTGCGATATTTTCTAACATTTTTACCAATAAAACCATATACGTAATTTTCATCATTTCTGTTAAATTGCATAATATCACCATCTATTTATATTTTGCCATATTTTACCAAATTTATGGTGTCATTGTTCGTAGTACAACTCCTTGTTTATAAATGCTTTAACTTTATATGTATTTTTAAAAATTATTTAAAATTTATTGTCTAAGTTCTTGAATTTTTGATATACTATTATTGGTGATTTTATGGAATATAAATTAACTATGCGTAGCGAAATGGATACAATCGAATTTGCACAAAATATTGAATCTGAAAAGTTTCCTAATATGGTAATTTGTTTAAATGGTGAGCTTGGTAGTGGAAAAACAGTTTTTACTAAAGGGTTTGCGAATGCTCTTGGTATTGATGAGACTGTGACGTCACCAACTTTTAATATTATAAAAGAGTATAGTGGTGAGATGCCTTTATATCATATGGATGTTTACCGTTTAGATGGAAATACTGATGGTGTTGGAATAGAAGAGTACTTTACTAAAGGTGGAGTTGTTATTATAGAGTGGGCTGATACTATTAAGGATATTTTACCTGAGAACAGATTAGATATAAAATTTAAAATTGCTGGGGAGAATTCTAGAGTTTTATTGATTACTCCTCATGGCAAAGAGTATGAAGAATTATGTGAGGCCGTACTTTGAAATATTTATTTATAGATTCAGCGACTACTAATTTGGTGGTCGCTATTATTAACGAAGGTAAAGTAGCTTATATTTATAATAATGACGGTGGTCTTGATACTTCTAGTAAGATGATGCCTATATTAGATGAAGCTTTTAAGGCGAGTAAATTAAAACCACAAGATATTAATAAAATATTTGTGGTTACTGGTCCTGGTTCTTTTACCGGTATAAGGATTGGTTTGACGGTGGCTAAAACGATGGCTTATAGTTTGAATATTCCAATTATTCCTATTTCTTCTTTAGAAGTTATGGCTAGTGGTAATGGTGGAACAGCACTTATTAATGCTAGAAGGGGTTATGTTTTTGCGGGTACATATGATGCTGAGCTTAATGTTATATATCCTGATAGTTATATATTAATGAGTGATAATTTAAAAAAGCCTTATATTAGTTATGATAAGTTTGATTTTGCTGTGGAAAAACCAATTGTTGATGTTTTAAAGGTTATTAGAAAACATGAAAATAACAAGTCAGTTAATCCACATTTATTAAAACCTAATTATTTGAAGTTAACTGAGGCTGAGGAAAAGTTTAATCATGATAGAGAAAGTTAATGATATTAATGAGATAATTTCTTTTATAAAAAAATTTTTTCCACAGTATAGTTTTAATGATACTTTTGAACAACTTCTTTGTTTTAAACTGTTTAATAAAGTGGTAGGTTTTATTTCTTATAGTATTATTTATGATAGGGCAGAGCTTAATTATATAGGCGTTACTGAGGAATATAGAAGACAAGGGATTGCTCAAAGGTTATTTGATTATGTTTTAGATGATTTGAAGAAAAATAAGACGCAAAATATTAGTTTGGAAGTTTCTATTAATAATGATGGAGCTATTAATTTTTATTTAAAAAATGGTTTTGAAATAAAGGCTATTAGAAGTAATTATTATACTGATGGTGATGCTTATTTAATGGTTAAAGATTTGAGGTGAGGTTATGTATATTTTAGCAATAGAATCTAGCTGTGATGAAACGAGCGTTAGTATTGTTAAAGATGGTGTAGAGGAGATTAGTACAGTTATTTTATCACAAATGGATACGCATGCGAATTATGGCGGGGTAGTACCAGAGATTGCTAGTAGGATGCATGTGGAAAATATTACTATTGTAATTGATGAGGCCTTGAAAAAAGCTAATATGAAAATGGAAGATATAGATGCTTTTGCGGTGACTTATGGGCCAGGACTTATCGGATCATTACTTGTTGGTTTGATGGCAGCTAAAACGTTAGCTTTTATTTATAATAAACCTTTAATTCCTGTTCATCATATTGCGGGTCATATATACGCCAATAACTTAGTTAAGAGACTTGAATTTCCCTTAATTGCTCTTGTAGTAAGTGGGGGTCATACTGAACTTATTTATATGAAGGAAGATTATAGTTTTGAAAAATTAGGAGGCACATTAGATGACGCGGTAGGTGAGGCATATGATAAGGTAGCTAGAGTCATAGGGGTTCCTTATCCTGGCGGGCCTTTAGTTGATAAGTTAGCGCATACTGGCGTGGATACATATGATTTACCACTTCCTTTAAATGATGATAGTTATAATTTTAGTTTTAGTGGACTTAAAAGTGCAGTTATTAATTTAGCACATAATGAACGTCAAAGAGGAAAGGATATTATTGCAGCTAATATGGCCTGTTCTTTTCAAAATAGAGTAGTAGAAATTCTTGTGAAAAAAACGATGAAGGCTTTGAAGTTTTATAATGTGGATAATTTGATTGTGGCTGGTGGAGTGGCGGCTAATAAAGGGTTAAGACAAGCTTTAACTGAGGCTTGTAAGAAAGCTTCAGTTAATTTGATTATTCCTGAGATGAAATATTGTACAGATAATGCGGCAATGATAGGGGCAGCAGCGTATTATGCGTATAAAAGAGGCGATATTGCGGGACCTTATTTGAATGCAAAAGCGGTGACTTTGTTAAAATAAAAAAGGTTAAGAAGTTTAATTTCTTTAACCTTTTTAAATATCTTTTCTTCTTAGTTCACTACTTTGAAAGCGATCACCACTAGTTTTATTTTCAAAGTAAATTTTATAACCACAATTGTTGGCTATTTTTTCAATCATATCGAAATTGATATCAGTTGTTTCTGTTTCGTATCTAGATAAAGTATTTTGAGTTGTGTTTATTAGTTTAGCCATTTCTTTTTGGCTAAGTTTTTTTTGATTTCTCATGTATCTTAATGTTCTTCCAATCATATTTATTCACCAATTAAATTATCCAATAAAAGTATTGATTTGTCTTTACATATCCTAAAAATGGATATGATGTTTTTTTGTTTATATTATTTTTTTAGTGATTTTTGGAATATATTTTTTCGATAAAGACGATTAGATAATACATTAAAGTAGCCATGAGTGCGAGCAAGATAATACCGGTCATTACTAAGTTTAGATTGAATACTTGTGAACCATACATGATTAAATAACCAACGCCGGCTTTAGAGACTAAGAATTCACCCATTATGACACCGATAAAGACAAGCCCGATATTTATTTTGCAAGAGCTGATTAGATTTTTATAATTACTTGGTAAGATTAGTTTAAAATAGATTTGATAAGGTTTGGCATTAAAGCTTTTTAAGAGTCTAATTTTATTTTCATCAGTGGAAGTAAAGGCTTGGTGAACGTTTATTATTGTTACAATAACGGATATAAATAAAGCCATGATGATAATAGAATTGGTGCTGGCACCAGCAATGATAATTATAATAGGTCCTAGAGAAACTTTAGGCAGGCTATTTAATATGGTTAAATAAGGGTCAATTACTTTGGATATGAACTTAAATCTCCAGAGAATAGTGGCAATTATAATTCCACCTACTGTACCGATTAAGAAACTAATTATGACCTCATAGAAAGTTATCCAAATGTGATAGAATAATGTACCATCTTTATATAAATTTACGATGGTTTCAATGATTGATTTTGGACTTGAGGCTATAAAAGTATTAATGAGATTGTTATCAGCAGCATATTGCCAAATAAAGATAAATAAAGTAATGATTGAAATTTGAGTTAAACGAACTAAAAAATTTGTTATTTTTATTTTTTTTAGGTATTTTTGATGTTCTTTACTATACATGGTAATCAATGTCCTTCCAAATTTTGTCATAATAGTAGGCAAATTCTTTAGCTTTTCTATTTTGAATTGGAGTACCTTTATTTGTTAATTTTATTTCATAGATATTTTTTATTTTGCTTGGTCTATTAGTAAGGACGATAACTCTATCGGCCATACTGATAGCTTCACCAGTAGGTCTAATTAGTATGACTGTTAAATCCCTTATAATATAAGACTTTCAACACATTTGAAAGATATTTTTAAAAATCAGATTAAGGGTTTGAGCTTATATCTCTCATAGTAAAAAAAATTCTTTACTTAACTTATATGAAAGTTTATTATTCCAATAAGCTTTCTTTTTTGTTATTTTTTCCAAAGCGGTTGTAATTTAAAGCACACTTTGGTAATTACTACTTAAGGAGGTGTTTAATTGAATAAAGATTTAGATATAGGTGAAAAATCAGTTATTCTTTGTCCAAATGATGCTTTAGAAATATTAAAAGTTTTTAGTATGGATACAAGAATAAATAAAGTTCCTAAACTAATCGCTGAATTAATTGGTAGTAATAAAAAGATAACATTAGAAGCAATTAAATATGCACCAGTCATTTATTTCTATCTACCAAGTAATATGCGAAAAAATAAGTTTTTAATGAAGGAAACTATTAGAGCATATCACCAGAAAAATAATAGCTTCTAATAGTAAATGTTAAGAAAAGGGTGAAAATATGAATGGTTATGAACGATTAAAAGAGTTATATTTAGAAGGAAAATCAAAAGATAGAGCCTTAATTGCAATTATGAAACATCTTATAAATTTACCAAATATGAATGAGTTTTATTCTAACGAGGAAAAAAGCATAACACAAATGATGCAGTATATAAATAATAAAGCAAAAAGTAAAGTAGCAGTTGGTATAACGATAATTGCAGATGAGACAGTATATAAATGGGCAGAAGAATATTTTACAAAATCCAATGATGAACTAGGATTAAATGAAAAGCAAAATAAACAATCTAAACCATCGGCAAAAAATAAAGCAAATAATGATCAATTATCATTGGATATAAAAGAATGACTTATGTAAAAAAAGAATTTAGGCAGATACTTTATTTAGCCGATAAAAACTTTACTATCCCTAATTGCTTTCATAGATTTATTTTAAAAAAAGAAAAAAGTCATAATTTAATCATAAAAAGCAAAGGTAATCATTGCTATTGTACTAATTGTAAATATGAATTTATCAGTAAAAGCAAAATAAATAGTCATATAAAATGCCCAAATTGTAAACAATTATTATTGATAAAAAGTGATAGGTTGCAAAGATATGTATTTAAAGATAACCTTCAACTATTAGATAAAGTAGATAATACATTTGTATTAAGGACATTTGAATTATATAGTTCTTATAATAATCTTTCTACTAATCATGTAGTAACTGAATTTATGAGAACGATTATTAAAGATAATAGGAGTTATGACTTTGTAACTAACCAAGTCCATAACAATATGGGATATATGTATATTGCTCATTATCAGAAATTTGAAAAATGGCGTACTAGAAATTATCGATGGGCATATCGTGATATAATTGGTATGATATGTCCTTATAATTTAAAAAATATGCTTAAAGACACAGAATTAAAATATTCGCAGTTGGATAAGTTTGTGGCGAATGTTGATTATATAGATTTTATATACTATTTCAATAATATAGCTAAATACCCAAGTTTTGAAATGCTAGTAAAACTAAAACTATATAATTTAGCTAAAGATGCGGATAAATTTACTATAGGAAAAACATTTAAAGAGATTTTTGGACTACCTAAACCATTTTACCATTTTATAAAAAAACATAATTTAGATTTTAGAGAATTAAAGGTATTGCAAGTCTTACAAAAAGAAAACATTTCTTTAATCAGGAAACTAAAAGATTATCATAATTTAGCTGATTTAGCTCGTTATGTAGATTTAGAAGTGGCATATAAAAAAGTTCTATCAAATCAAGCCAACTATGAGCATGAATATTTAGATTATCTTGAGGCATGTGCTAATTTAAAATATGATATGCACGATAAAAAAGTATTGTATCCAACCAATTTAGCTAAAGAGCATAATAAAGTCATAAAATTATTAGAAATTGTATTTAATGAAAAGAGTGATGAACTAATTAAGGAAAGACTTACAAAGTTAAATAAGTTTATATATAAAGATAAAAAATATATTATATTTCCAGCAGATTCTGTGGAAAGTTTAATTGATGAATCGAAACAGCAACATAACTGTGTAAAAACTTATATAAAAAAATATGCTTTAGGAAAATGTGATATTTATTACATGAGGGAACTATCTAATATAGATAAATCTTTAGTTACTATTGAGGTTAGAAACCAAGAAGTAGTGCAAAGTAGAATTATAGATAATCAACTTCCAACAAAAGGGCAGCAAGATTTCATTAATAAATGGCAAAAGAAAATATTGTTTAATATGTAGAAAAGAGGAATTAATATTGTGGAAAAAGATAATATGGGTAAAGAAGATTTAGAAGAAATATATATGCAAGATAAAAAGAAAAATTATATTAACTATTTAGCTTTCTTAATAGCAAGTAATATAAACTCATGGTATAAGTTATATCACAACAACGATGATATTAGTTATGAAATTGTAGCTGGGGAAGCAGAAGATCCTTTTATATTAGATGAAGATGATCAAGAGCTTCTTCATAGTAAAATAAATAAAACTTTAAAAAATAAATATCATTTAGAAATAATTGATTATGAAAAACTTAAAATAAGGGAATTGATAAAGAAATAAAGGTGTTAGTTAAAAAATATAAAAGCAAATGTATTTACTCTCTCACAAACTTTGAGATGTGGGTTATTTTGGGTTAATACATAATATTTGTGGGTGTTTATATTCTTTGTAATATAAAACTTCTCACATGGGGTTTAAAATGGGTAATAAATAGGAGGGCTTAAATAATGAGCAAAAAGCACATAAACAGGAAATTACTAGATGAATTATATATGCAGGATAAAAAAGCAAATTATATTAAGTTTTTATCTTCACTAATTGCCAGCAATATTAATGCTTGGTATACTAGGTATCACAATAAAGATGATTTAAGCTTTGAAATAGTAGCTAAAGAAACTCAAGAGGCTTTTAGGTTAAGCAATGAAGATAATAATATAATATATAATAATGTAATTAATATATTAAAAGAAAACTATCATTTAAAAATAACCAATCTTGAAAAACTGACAGTAGAAAAAATTTTTAAAAATTAATGATTTTTCAGGTTATTATATATTTTTTTTCATATAAGTAAGTGAAAGGGTAAAAAAGAGGGCAACTAACCAGACGCCAATTATGGTTTTTCAAATTTTGTTTAATGATATATAGTTTAATTAAATCATTTCCCGGGATAAAAGTTAAACAATAATTTGAAAGAAATTTAGGTGTAGCCGCTTAACTAGTGATTAGGTTCGTCCATGACCTAGATTGGCATTTCAGGGCGACATATAACAAACTAATAATAATAATTATAATAACATTAATAACAATATTAATAACAACATTAATAACAATATTAATAAAAATTATAATTATAAAAAACGAAAAATCAAAAACCTTAAAATATTATTGTATGTTAAGACAGTAATAATCCTCATAATAATTAATTTTATTATGAGGAGGTTATCTTAACAATGATATTCCTATTTAAAATATATCCTAAATATTATCCGCTTACTATTTTATCCCCATTTAAAAATTTATCAAAAATAAGGGAGGTAAAAATATTATGGATAATGTGCTTTTGGTTTATAATAAATTTGAACAAGAGTTTCAAAGAATACTTACTCCAATGGAAAAAGAAATTATAAATGATTGGAGAGAAAAAAACAAAGATGAAGATATTATCAAAGCCTTAAAAGAGTCAGTTTATAGTGGAGCATTATCTTTAAGATATATTGGTAAAATATTGGATCGTTGGCAAAACGAAGCCAATAATACAAAATTTGATGACTCTTGGTTAGAATAAGTTTAAAATTTTAAGTTTATTTTTATAATAAGTTTAGGCATACAGTGTATGCCTAAACTCTAGGGCATTTCCCCGCTGCTTGCAGCGTAAAGCCGAAC
>CALVVS010000057.1 GCA_944363925.1 uncultured Bacilli bacterium
TTGTGACGAAAGATATTTTACAGATTCACATGTCTTTTTGCAATTGGAAAGTGTTGCACTTCAAATTTAAATTAACAACTTCTAATAAACTTTACTTATTTATATTTTTTTGCTATTATTAAAATAGGAAAGGAGGGAGAGAGATGAAAAAAGGTATTTTAACTTTCGCATTTGCTATTGCCTTCTTATTTACTGGTATTATGGGTGTAAATGCTGCTGATTATACAGAAGCTTCTAGCGAAGTTACAGCATTAATGACCGGAACTGCTCCATTAGAACTTAAAGCTGGTGATACTGTAACTTTAAACTCATTACCATTTGTTGGAAAAGATGGTTATGTCGAAGTTAAAGAAGGTACACTAACTATCAGCAATAAAGCCGGCCGTTATCTTATGACTGTAAATAAAGATTCAGTAGTCGAAGCTAACCATGAAAAAAATCTTATGTACTATCAAGATTTAATGGTTATTGACTTAACGGTTGAAGAAGGCGCTACCTTAGATATTAATGGTGGTATGGCCCTTACTAGTGGTCATCCAGTAACCCTTACTAATAATGGTACTGTAAATGTTAATGGTAATTTAGAAATTAGAACTAACTCTCATTATACTGGAAAAGGCGCTATTAATGTTTATGGTAATGTAGCTGTATACGGCGCTGATGGAAAAAATATTGACGACAATGTTAGATTTAATATTTATGAAAACGGAAACGTATATTCAGAAGCAGATTTAACCGGTAAACTTATCTCAGGTTTAGCTGATAACGATGAATATACATATGAAGTAGTCGATAACAATAAAACTTATACTTCAATTTCACCTGACGTAAACGTCGATAATACTTTTGAATATGGTTATACTTTAAATAAAACAGCAGTCGAAAAGCCTGCTGAAGACGTTACAGAAGAACCTGTAAAAGATGAAACCGAAAATCCAAAAACTTCAGACGGTATAATCTTAACCATTAGTGCATTAGCTGTTAGTGGAATGGTTGCCCTTATAGCTAAGAAAAAATTAGCTTAATAAATAAAGTTAATTACATTAATTTTAGAAACTGTTAGTAAATAAAGTACTTTACAGTTTCTTTTTTATATAATTTACTCCATAAAAAGTGGAAAAGGACAGTTTTTTTGGAATAAATGTTGATAAAAAATGATTTTTAATATATACTATTGGTAGTTATTGAAGGAGATATATTATGGAAATTGAAAGAAAATATTACTTAAATAAATTAATTTCAAAAAAAGAAAACCACCTTATAAAAATAATTACAGGCCTTAGAAGAAGTGGTAAATCATACTTGCTTGACCCGATTTTTAAGAACTATTTACTAAAAAGTGGTGTTGATGAAAATCACATTATAAAACTAGAGCTAGACTCTATTGAAAATGAAGATTATACTAATCCTAAAAAACTTTATGAATATATCATGAATAAAGTAAAAGATAAAAATACTTACTATATTATTTTAGACGAAATTCAGAAAGTAGATAATTTTGAAAGTGTTTTAAATAGTTTTTTAAGAAAACCAAATTTAGATGTATACGTAACAGGAAGTAATTCAAAATTCTTGTCTTCAGATATAATTACAGAATTTAGAGGTAGGGGAGATGAAATAAAAGTTTATCCTTTAAGTTTTTCAGAATTTATGTCAGTTTATGATAACGATGAAGTAAAAGGCCTAGATGAATATATAATTTATGGAGGATTACCTCTAATTACAACCTTTAAAACAGCCGAAGAAAAAATAGATTACTTAAATTATCAAAAAGATAATGTATATATTAACGATGTAATTGAAAGAAATGCTATAAGAAATGATGAAGAATTAAAAATTTTAATAGAAATAATATCTTCAAGCATAGGCTCTCTTACTAATCCAACAAAACTATACAATACATTTATTAGTAAAGGAAATAAAAATATTAGCAATAAAACAATAGCCTTATATTTAAAGTATCTAGAAGAAGCCTTCATAATTGAAAAATCTAAAAGGTTTGATGTAAAAGGCAAAAAATATATTGAAACTCCATCAAAATATTATTTTGTAGATATTGGAATAAGAAACAGCTTAATTAATTTTAGGCAATTAGAAAAAAATCATATAATGGAAAATATAATATATACAGAACTTAGAAGAAGAGGTTTTAATGTTGATGTAGGTGTTGTAGAAAAAAGAAGTAAAAATGATAACAAAAAAGATTATAAACAATTAGAGATAGATTTTGTCGTTAATAAAGGTAGCGATAAATATTATATTCAATCAGCTTATAGCATTGAAGATGACAATAAAAAAGAGCAAGAGTTACAATCACTTTTAAATATAGGAGATAGTTTTAAGAAAATAGTTATAGTTTATGACCATTTTATCAAATGGCAAGATGATAATGGGATAATATATATGAGTATATATGACTTCCTATTAAACGAAAATAGTCTTAAAGAAGCCTAAAGTAAAGGAACTGATATGAAAAATCATCAGTTCTTTTTACATTAAAAAATGACATTCTGTTATGTCATCCTAAAACTTCTTCTTTAAAGTCTTTTGTTTTGCTGACCCACCAATAATAGCTTCTTTGATATTTTCATCGTAAAACTTAGAATCAGTAAAATCTTTTAAATCAAATTTACATATAATATTTTTTTGTGACTCTTTAGGTAGTATAATATACGTCCTATCCCAATCAACATCTTTATCTTTTAAAAAATGTTTTTTCATAACTACTGCATGATCATATAAAGAAATGCCATCAGCTTGTAATTCGTTTAAGTCACTTATAAACGTATAATATAAAGCCATTTTCTTAGAAGCAATACTTAAAACTAATTTTTCAGGAATATTTTCATGTAATATATCATCTTTCTCGTGAATTCCATATATAAAATTAGGTAAAAAATCTAAACTAATATCCATTTCACTAATATCAGTGCCTGTAGCATGTGATAACGCTTCTAATAAATTTTCAAAAGTTATTGAAATAATTTCTTCCTTCATACTTTTCCCCCCTTTAAGGTCTAACTATTATAAAACTTTATTGCTTATATTGTCAATCCCATATTTTTCGCAAAATATAAAAATTTTTTCATATAATAATGATTAATTTAAAATTTTATAAAACTCATTATATTTAATCTTTATTAATATATTCTTTACACATAAAAATATTCGTGTTATATTAAATCAAAAAAGAGAGGAATTTGTATGTGGAAAATAGGTAATATAGAAATAAAAAATAAAGTAGTACTCGCTCCAATGGCTGGAATATCTAATCCCGCCTATTTAAAAATAGCTGAAGAAATGGGCTGTGGCTGGGCCATAACTGAACTAATAAGTGCTGAAGCCATAGTCAGAAATAATCAAAAAACATTTGATATGTTAAATGGTATCGAAAAATTAACCATGCCTATAAGTATTCAGCTATTTGGTGCAAATAAAGAAAGTCTAGCTAAAGCCGCTAAAATAATTACTAATAAATATCCAAACATTTTAATCGATATAAATATGGGCTGCCCAGTTCCTAAAGTCGCTATGCATGCTCATGCCGGTAGTGGACTTTTAAAAGAGCCTGATAAAGTATATGAAATAGTAAATAGTGTTGTCAAAGCTGTAAATGTTCCCGTCACTGTTAAAATAAGAAGTGGCTGGGATAGTCATAGTATTAATGCCTTAGAAATAGCTAAAATCTGTGAAAAAGCCGGTGCTAAAGCCATTACGATTCATGCCCGAACTAGAGCGCAAGGCTATAGTGGTAAAGCCGATTGGAATATAATTAAGGAAGTTAAACAAAACGTAAATATTCCCGTAATTGGTAATGGTGATGTCAAAACACCATTAGATGCTAAAAAAATGTTAGATATAACAGGCTGTGATGCTATCATGATAGGAAGAGCCGCCTTAGGTAACCCCTTTATAATCAAAAACACTGTCCATTATCTAGAAAAAGGGGAATTACTTAAAAAGCCGGCCACTAAAGAAAAAATAAATATGATCAAAAAACATCTAGATTATCTAATGCAAATAAAAGAAGAAAAAACCGCTCTTTTAGAAATGCGCACCAATGCCTGTTATTATCTTAAAGGTATAAGTAATACTTCTTCTATAAAAAAAGAACTTTTTCAAACCAAAACAAAAACCGAATTTTTAAAAATCATCGAAAAAATAGACCCCTAATTGATATAACTAGGGGTCTCTATTGTAAATAACTCACCAGGTGTACAGTTCAAATATAGGCAAAACTCTTCAATGTATTTAAAAGAAATTGAAGTTGTCTCACCTCTGATAATCCTGTTTAAATTTCTAGAAGTAATATTCATCTTTTGACATAGCCAGTATTTACTTCTTTTTTCCTTCTTCAGTAACTTTTCAATATTTACATTTACCATATGCTCACCACTCCTAACAAAATTGTATACGATGTGGTAAATATAAATAAGATACTTACATTACCCTTTGTAAATACAATCAGTTTAGAGCCATTATACTTTCAAAAACATCGAGAAAAATTAAAATTGTATAATAGGTTGTTTAAAACGCTTAAAATCCCAAAAGTTAACTATTTTACGACCTATTAACATCTAAAAAATCTCTCGTCCCATATTCACTTGCATTACCCCTGTAAATAGTTTATAATTACAGTAGACAATACTAGACAAAAAGTCTTAGGAGTTAAACTTATAATAAAAGAAGGGTGAAACTATGTATAGAGGGAATCGCAAAAAAAGAAAAGTAATTATTTTTAGCTTAGTTGGAATATTATTGTGTATGGTAGTAGGCTATGCCGCCTTTTCACAAACCTTAAATATCAGTGGTACATCAAAAGTTGTCAGTAGTTTTGATGTCAAATTTAAAGATATCTATAGTACTAATATAGTAGGGCAAGCTAAAGATTTAGAAACACCTAGTCTTAATACAGATAATACTATCGCTAGCTTTAAAGCCGGTTTGTATGCGCCTGGCGATAGTATCACTTATGATATAACTATTAGAAATAATGGAACCCTAAGTGCCATTATTAAACTCTTAAATTATACCACCACCGCCTCTGAAAATATCGATATTGTCTCATCAGGTGTTAGAGAAGGGCAAGTAATTCATCCAAACGAAGAAAAACACCTTTATATAACAGTCTCATTTGATGAAGATTTCGAGGGTACAGACTTAGAAGAAACCGTTGATATTGATATAAGTGCTGACTTCGAGCAAGCCACCGGTGATGAACCAGTCGTTGGTGATAACTATGTCGTAACCTACGATAGTAAAACTAATGGTGGTATCGATGAAAATCAAACCGAAGAAACAGCCATTGGCGATAATATAAATCTAAGTAAAGCGGCTAGTAGAGAAGGCTACGCATTTGTTGGTTGGAATACCGATAAAAATGCTAAAACCGGTATGACCGAATATAAAATGCCAGACCAAGATATCACCGTCTATGCCATTTTCTCAAAAACCTTAACCGTTACTTATCAAAAAAATACTAATGTTGCCTCAACTGGTAAAACCTCAGATAACTGTAATATATTTAACCATGAAACATCTTGTCAAGTAACCTTGCCAAGCATTACGCCAAATACCGGCTATGTTCAAGATGGTTGGTATAATGGTCAAACAAAAATAGGTAATGTCAGTGATAAATATACAATTACAAGCGACGTCACCTTAACTGCAAACGCTATCGAAGACGTTGTAAGCCTAACTGTTTCAACTACTGCAACTACTAATAGTATTACCGTAATTGCTAATGCTAATGCAACAAGCGGTATCAGTAAATATGAATATAATATCAATAATAGTGCAGAGTGGATAGATGGTGGTACAGAAAATACCCATACCTTTACAAATTTAACCCAAAATCAACTTTACGATATTAAAGTTAGAGTAACTACCGCTAGTGGTAAAGTAGAAACTGCAAGTACCGCTGAAACAACTACAACAATTCCACAACCAACCTTTGCAGAATCTGGCGTCTATCCAAAAACCGTAACGGTTACTACTCCAGAAGGCTGCGGAACAACCTTAACCTGTACATACGAAAAAACAACTAAATATCCAGACGGTACAGTTGTCGATACTCCGCAAACAATCACAGCAACCGAAACCCCAGTTGAATTTGATTATCATGGTAATTTAGTCGTTACTATATCTGATGGTACCAATACATCAAGTGTTAGTCTTGAGGTCGAAATTGAGTTAAAAGCCTCTGACCTGTCATTTGATAAAACCAAAACCGAATTACCTTGTGAAGACGCTCAGTGTGCTTTAGATGAACTTAAAAAATTGTTAAATTGATGGATTAAATTCCATCTTTTTTTTTACAATTTCAAAACTTGCAAGTAAGATACTTGCATTACCCTTATAAATGGTTTATAATCATAATAGACAATACTAGACAAAATAAGACATAATAATTTTCTATAATAAAAACATAGACAAAATAGGAAAGGAAGTAAATCATGAAACAAAAATTAAAAGAATTTTCTAAAAAATACTTAGTAGGTTTTATCATCGGTTCAATCCTTTTTGGAACACTAGGGGTATATGCTGTAACTTATTTTCCCGGTTTAAATACAACCTATGACAATTCAGATAGTGGTATGACCTCAACCAATGTTCAAGATGCTGTAGATGAACTTTATAATGTATGTGCGCCGCCAAAAACAGGAGCTGAAACTATAACAGAATTATTACCTAATAAACCAAATGAACTATATGAAGATGATAAGGGAAATATCAGATATTATGGAACTAATCCTAATAACTATGTGTCATTTAATAATGAGTTATGGCAAATAATAGGGGTAATAGATGGAAAATTGAAAATATTAAAATATGATTTGATGTTTGATAGTTGGACTGGTTATGATAACGAAAGCAACAATTGGGATAATTCAGACTTAAAAAGATTCTTAAATGTAGATTATTATAATGAAATAGAGACAAAATATAGAAAAATGATATCAGAAGAAATTTTTTATTTAGGTGGTCCAACAAATAGCAATTATACAACATTAACAGCCAGTGGCTATTATGATGTAGAAAGAAGTAATAGTGTTATAAATGGATATCCAACAAGTACAAAACAATATATAGGTTTAATGTATCCAAGTGACTATGGATATGCAGCTGGAGAAAGTTGCTTATCAACAGCACTTTATGATTATAGAGATAGCTGTTCAAATAAAGATTATTTATTTAGAACTGATGAGTGGTTACAAACACCTAATGCTAGCAACAGTTATTATGCCTCTGTAATACTTCGCTGGGGTGAAGTTAGCCCATTTAATTATATTGTTAGCTATTCATATGCAATTCGTCCAACAATATATCTAAAAACTGAAATTCAAATAACAGGTGGTGAAGGAACACAAAGCAATCCATATCAGTTATCAGAATAAAATTAAGAAGTAAAAAAATAAAAGAAAGGTGATACTCATGCATAGAGAAAATAGAAAAAGAAAAATTATAATCTTTAGTTTAATAGGTATATTACTATGCATGGCAGCTACTTATGCCGCTGTAAGTACAAACCTAAAAACAACAGGAACCAGTGAAATAACTTCAAGTTGGGATATCAAAATAACTAATGTCACACAA
>CALVVS010000058.1 GCA_944363925.1 uncultured Bacilli bacterium
ATGGGATTCTTTTCCAATTATTAACTTTTTTCATTTTTTTGAAAAATATTGTTGACTTTTAATAGTTAGTCACCTCTGACAATAATTATACGTCCTAATTATATATCATAACAATTCATTAATCTTACAAATTCTTACACTTTCGTAAGAAAAAACTAAAGAGCTTTATGATATTTTAACCCTTTAGATGTAACTACATAATCCTTTCCACTTTTTTCAATTAATTTATATTCAAATAGTTTATCAAAAGCCATTATCCATAAATTATTTACCTCCGCACTAGCATTTAATTCTACCTCATAATCGCCAGCCATAATCTTTTTCTTACCTTTAAAAAGCTTATTATCACCTTCTATAGCCTTATTAAGTAGAAACTGACTTTTTTCACTAAGCTTAACTTGTTTATCAATATTATCAAATGAAAATACAAAATCCATATCATCAAACTTAAATGTTATAGGATCACTTTCATTTCTATTACTCTTCACTTTTAATCCCATTTTCTTCATCTCCTATCACTTTATTGGTAAAAGAACCAAGCGGAAAAATAATTTGAACTATAGTTCCTTCACCAAGTTTACTATCTATTATAACATTATTACCTAAGGCTAAGCAAAGTCTTTTAACTAAATAAAGCCCCATGCCAGTCGAATTGTATCTGCACCTACCATTAACACCCGTAAAACCTTTATCAAATACTCTAGGTAAATCTTTTAAGCTAATACCAATACCATTATCTTTAATATATAAATTAACTTTTTCTTTATCATAAGTCGCATAAATTTCAATAAGTGGATCATCATCTATATATTTTATACTATTCACTACAATTTGATTAATAATAAACTCCATCCACTTACTATCTGTCCTAACCAAAAAATCTAAATCGTGCAGATCCAAACGAATATTTTTCTCTAAAAAACTATTTTTATTTCGAATAATCACCTTATTTACAATATCAATCAATTTAGAATTTTTAATCAAATAATCTTTCTCCGGCATCTGACTTCGCGCATAAAATAAAATTATTTCAATAAAACTATCTATTTTTCTAGCTTCCTCATTAATACTATTTGTAACTTTATTTTTATTATTTTCCGTAATTAAATTAATTGCCGCAAGCGGCGTTTTGATCTCGTGAACCCAAAGTTCCATAAATTCTTGAAACTCTTCCTGCATATACTTATACTTATTAATCTGCTCTAATTTATATTTATCGGTTTCTCTAAGTACATCAAGTAAAATCTTACCATCGGTAAAATTACCTTCTTCAATCACCTCATGAATTAAAGTCTTATTATCCAAATCATTTAAAAGCTTATAAAGTTTATCATAAAACACTTTCTTTTGAAAAAATTGATGAAAAAACAAAACAATCCCCAAAATCAAAAGTAAAAACATTATCATAATAATACCAGTATAATAAACATTAAAAGCTAATAAAATTATTAAAATCAAACATATAGTACTTAAATACATACAAATCAAAAGAAACTTTTCTCTTAAATAATCACCAAATTTCATAATATAATATAGCCCCATCCTCTTCTAGTTTCAATCACATCAGTAAACCCTAGCTCATCTAATTTCTTCCGTAATCTCGTAATATTAACCGTTAAAGTATTATCATCGACAAACATCTCGCTATCCCATAAATAACTCATCAAATCATCACGGGAAACCACTTTTCCCCTGTTTTCAAGTAAATAAGCCAAAATTGAAAGTTCATTTTTGGTTAATAAAATCATATGACCATCATACTCAATAACCCCTTTAGATAAATTAACCTTCATCCCTTTATACTCTAAAATATTACTAACTTCTGGCATACTTCTTTTCAAAACAGCTTCAATATGAGCAAGCAAAATCTGTAAATTATAAGGCTTAGCAATAAAATCATCAGCCCCATAATTCATACAAATAAGTTCATCCATTTCGCTATTTCGGCTAGTCACAATAATAATCGGTGTCTTCTTAACCCGCCTAATTTCTTTGCACAAATGCATTCCATTAACACCCGGAATATTAATATCCATCAAAATCAAATCACTATCTTTATTTAAAACATCCTCTAAAGTATTCTCAAAATTATCTATCACATAAACTTCAAAACCATTATTCTTTAAAAAACTAGAAAGCTCATTTCTAATTTTAACTTCATCTTCAATAATAAATATTTTCTGCACACCAATCACCTCATTAATTATAACAAAAAAAGGCTATATCATAAAGCCAAAATTTAATGTTTAATCACATGTGAACCTCTTGAAATACCCATGCGTTCATAAAAAGCATCCAAACCAAAAACCATCCCATCTTTCGCATAATTTGAATTTCCATCGAAAATATAACCCTCAAAATAAGATTCGCTTCCATCTATCTGATCGTGCAAATTATCATAATTTTCCTTAAATAATTCTGTTTGCTCCAAAGACATATCCTCTGGCACCAAAACACAGTATGCATCAACTGGTTTAGCTCCCGCATGTATAAATAAAATAAATCCTTTAGAAGCCCATGCCATCCCTTGTCTCATAAGCGGAGTATCATTATAATCTAAATCATATTTTTGTCTTAATTCTTTAAACCAATCACTTTCCGATAACTCCATTTTAAAAGCGCTATCATGAAAATTAATATCCGTAAGCTCACGAACCGGTGAATCACTATGAACCCCAAATAAACGAAAACTACCATCAGGAGCAATTAAAATTCCTTTAACCTTTTCTATATCTAGCATACTTTTCCCTCTTTTCTACATATATTTTAGCACAAATTAGAAATAATTTATATTTTTAAATCAATTTCATATAATAATAGTGGTGATGAAATGAAAAAATTAATCAAAAATATTGCTCTTCCTGTTATTTTAGGTAGCATAATTGGCCTTATTATATCTCCATTTATGAACTATCAAGATTTAAACAAACCTCCACTATCTCCACCAGGCATAACCTTCCCAGTCGTTTGGACCATTTTATATATAATAATGGGTTATAGTTTTTATAAACAAAATGAACAAAATAAACCAATTTATTATACCCAATTAATCGCCAATCTCCTATGGTCTATCTTCTTCTTTGTCTTTAAATGGTACCTATTTTCCTCACTATGGATTATCTTTCTAATTATATTAGTAATCATTATGGTTAAAAAGTTCTATGACCAAAACAAAATATCAGGTTTACTTAACATACCTTATTTAATATGGTTAATATTCGCAGCCTATCTTTCGTTTGGGGTATATTTCTTAAACTAAATATATAAAAAATACTGAAACTAATTAATCTCAGTATTTTTTTATTTCATCCAATTAATCTTATCCCAAAGTATATGGATCATTTTGAGTTCCACTTCCACTCAAAGTGACATTAGAGCTTAGATAAAGGACCGGACGGACCCCATACGAGGTGTTGCCGCCGCCGTAGCCATAGACGCCGCCGCCCGAATCCACATAGAACGCACCGTACGTGTTACGAGTCGAAGCGGACATTGTCCACCAATTCGCACTATTAAACATCCATGTCGTACTTTTACATGTATTATAATTTTTATTAATTAATGCAACAGTCCTACAATTACTTGTATTTGAGTTAGAACGCAAATATTCTGTTGCTGTTGCTAAACCAACTTTTCCATTCCATAATTGTTCATTTTCGGCATTCACTTGGTCAGTCAAATCTGATGTATTTCCATTACTATCCCAATATCCAGCTCCTACACTAAAATTATGTGACACTATTTGACTTTTAGCAGTTGCAGTTAACCTATTATAATATGTATCGTTTAAGTATGTATTTAAATCTGCATTTCTCCAATCATTTGACGAACTATCATCATAAGCTCGACTTCCTATACTTGCTATTTTCATTATTTTTATTGTCCCATCTGGTTCTAAAGAAATAATTCGCCAGCCGGCTTGTTCGTTATTAAATGTTATATAATTATTTGGATTTGCACCTTTAAAAACATACCTTCCTGTTTCGTAGGGATCTTTATATAGTCCGTCTCCACCTGAAGTTGTTGTTCCACCCATATCTTCTACTTTATCGTCTGAACCACTTGATACTTGCTGTGCTTTTACATAAAGTTCATCTATTGCTCCTTGTACATCTGTACTAACTAAACCACTTTCTTTATTATCATATGTTACATCTACACTCGGAAAATATGTCGCTGCCGATACTCCAATACTGCCAAATAATAAAGCCGCACATACGAAAATAAATATTCTACTTTTTACAATTTTTCTTAGCTTTTCTTTCATACCTCTACTCTCCTAATTCTACTATATAAAAGTATAGACTAATTTAGGCTAAAAGTCAATAGACTTATTTCGTCTAATGTACAATGACGATGGAGGCTAAAATTATGAATAGATTAAAAGATTTAAGAGAGGATAATGATCTAACCCAGCAAAATATTGCTAAAAAATTAGGTATAAGTCAAAGAGGCTATTCCCACTATGAAACCGGAGATAATAATATTCCCATAAACATATTAATTAAACTAGCTTATTTCTATAACACCAGCATTGACTATATACTAGGTATTACTAATATTAAAAAACCTTATGAACGAAAAAAAGAGCAGTCATAAGACTGCCAGTGAGTATAGTTTAGAAAAAATATTTTAATTAATCATTTATCACTTCCTTCAGAGTTTTTTTAACTCTGTAATAATCATAACAACAATTTATGAAAATAATTTGATAGAATTATGGAAAATTATGGTACCAACCATATTTTTTTATAAAAAAAGCCTTATTTAAAATATAAAGCTCTTTTCCCAAATAAATTATACATCTTTTGAAATTGTGTTTTTTTATACTTCTCTATCCCACCAGTATAAGGATCAGACACATAAACATAAGTATCATTAAAACCAACTATAACCACACTATGTAGTGAACATATCCAATTTATATTTTTACCACTCGCTTTATTATACCAAGTCGCACAAACTGAAGTATTTTTTAAATTAATTGAAACCCATACTTGAACTGGTTTCCCACTTCTAACAATCTCTAAAACCTCACTCAAAGAATGCCCAGTATAATCGGTCATACCAGATTTATATTTACTAGCCAAATTAATAATTGGCTTTTGATAACATCCATATCCATGTTTATCACGTGGATCACCAACAAACTCCACCTCTGGATTACCGCCATATAATTTATCATTTTCCCAGTATGGTCCATCACCCTTTTTTAAATTATTAACAAGCGTCTCAGGACTAACACTTACACCATAATATTTAAGCATCAAATATAAAGCAATTGTTTCACATCCATTTGGATAATTTGGAAATTGACTATAAGTTGGAAAATTATTAATCATCACAGTTTTCTCTTTAACCACAATCTTTCTTTCCATAGTTGTTATATTACCAAGTTTATCTTTAACCGTATAATAAACTTTATAACTTCCAGGTTTACTATAATTAACCTTTGAATCATCAACCGTAAATTCTAATTTCCCAAATCTATCATCAGTTGCTGAAACTCCGTTTGTCAAATTAGGCTTACTATTAACATAAACTGTTAAATTAGTAAGTCCATTTATTTTAACCGAACCTTTATATTCCTTAACTATAAATTTAGCCTTTTTACTAGTTTTATTACCATACTTATCAGTAGCAATTATCTCAACCTCTTGTTCACCAGCTTGTTTTAAAACCTCACTCATATTCAAAGAAACCTCAGATAAATCATCAACCTTAGATACAAAATCTTCAGCTTTAGGAAGTTCCTCATCCAAATACTTTTGAACATCTTTAACCTCAAGCTCAGGAGATGTGGTATCTCTAATATTAACTATTACCTTAAATTCATAACCATCAATATTTAAAATAACTTCATGTTTACCAACTTTTTTCAAACCACTTAATTTAGGACTAAACTTAACCTTTTTAAACTTATCTTTTAAAATATACTTATCAGTAACCTCTTCACCATATTCTATATTAATACTCTCATTTATTTTCTTAGAAATCTCATTTCGCATATATGTCCTATATCCAAAATATCCTAATACAGAAACTATAATAATTAATAAAAATACAAACAAAACTTTTAAAATTTTTTCTTTCTTCTTTTTAATAATTACCTTTTCTACATCTTCAGATATTTCCTTCTTATCTTTTTTATCATTTACTAAAACATCGACATCCTCTTTTTTTAAAGATTTCTTTTTAGCGTGTCTAGGCTCTTCACTTTTAACATCATCAAAACCATCTAATCTATTTCCACTCTTATTTAAATTATTTTCAAATAAATTTTTATATTTTTTACGATATTTTTTCTTATTTTTAAAATTATACTTTTTCTTACTCATTTAAAACACCCTACACACTTATTTCTATCTACTATTATTAGTATAACAATAATCTAAATATGTGACAAGCATAAAAAAGAAAGTTTAACTTTCTATTCAATTGTATAAGGATTAGATTGACTACCATCACCTATTAAAGTAATATCAGAATTCAAATAAACTACTGGATAAATATTTGAATCAATACCAGTATCAGTAGCCTGTATATATCCAAGATAAACTATAGCATACAATCTATAAGATACAGAACTTTCAGGCGTCAATGTCCAAAAAGTATTACTTGTATACATCCATGTCGTATTTTTACAACTACTATAATTATCATCATATAAACGAAATGTTTCACAACTACTTTTATTACTATTACTCCTTATATATTCTGATAATGTCGGTAAAGCTACTTTTCCGTTCCATTTTGTTCTATTTTCACTATTTATTTGATCTGCTAAATAATCATTTCTATTTTCTACTGCACCTATACTAAAATCTTTAGCCACAATCTGACTTTGTGCAGTTGTATCTAATTCATTATAATATGTTTCATTTAAGTATGTATTAATTATAGATGGCCTAGCCCAATTACTACTAAAACCGTCCCACACCATTTTTCTTATACTCTCTTTTCTCATTATTTTAATTGTCCCATCACACTCAACTGATATTATGCGCCAGCCTGCTGTTTCATTATTAAAAGTTATATAGTTATTTGGATCAGCTCCAGTAAAGAAATATCTACACTCATAGGGGTCTTTTTCTAACCCAGCATCTTCAATTACTTGATCACCAGCACTTGGAAAGCATACTCCATAAAGTTCATCTATAGCCCCTTGCACATCACTACTTTTAAGACCACTTTCTGTATTATCATATGTTACATCATTTGAAGGAAAGTATGTTTCAGCATAAACAATTACTGCACCAGCCGACACTATTCCTAGCATAAAACCTATCAAATATCTCTTCAAAAATTCCTTTGTTTTTTCTTTCATTTTGACACCTCTCTATCTTATCCAATATCAAGATATCACAAAAAAAAAAAAAAAAAAAAA
>CALVVS010000059.1 GCA_944363925.1 uncultured Bacilli bacterium
AAAAATTAGCATTAACCTGCCTCTGACTTTAGTATTTACAGACACACAAAAGTTGCACTTGACATTTTAATTAAAAAGTTTATTAGAAGTAAATAAGTTAGTTTTAGAAAATCACTCTTATTATTTACGTTTTTTTAAAATTTTGGTTATTTGTTTATCGATTTGTTTTCTTGTAATAGTGTGTTTTTTATCGATTGGGATGCCATCAATAATCTCTCTATAATCTGGTTTTAGTTTTTTTCCTATTTTGGTTTCGATTAATTTATCTATGACTTCGTGGTCTAAGGTGCAAAAGTCTTCATAAGGTATGCCGAACTTTTTTTCTATTCGTTTTTTTGTTTGGTTATTTAATTGGTGCATGGGTCATTATCTAAAACACAGTTTTCGGCATTTGTTTTTTCTACTCTAACCGTTTTATCTTCAGGATTTTTTCTGGCACAAATTGAGGTATCTTTATTATATATAGCCATAGAAATATCGCCATTTTTATCTATGTAAATATTACCACTATCGGGATTTTGACCGTTATATTCTAATATTCTTTCATCTGATGTTTCGCAGCTATTGGTTTCGTTATTTAAGTATTTATTAGTTTCATTTTTTTGATTAAAGGTTATTAGAATTGGCAGTTTGACATTACTACTTATGGAAGATGCAGCATAATAATTTTGAGCGGTTCTATTTAAGGACATGGCATTATCTTTAAAGGCATTTATTTTAGATTCGTTTAAAACGTTTAGGATAATTGGCGTTGTAATGGTAGCAATGATTGCTAATATGGCAATAACAGCTAATAGTTCAGCTAAAGTAAAACCTTTGTTTTTCATTATTCACATACTCCTTCATCTGATACTTCGGTATATTCGAAGATATATTTTTTGGCATCACTAGTTACTTTAATATAATCGTTCATCATTTCACAGGTATCTTCTTTATTAATGCTGGAATCAGTTAAATAGCCTTCATCTAAGAGCATTTGGACCTTAATATTACCGTTTTCGCCATATTCTTTTTTTTCGGTAGCACTTTCTAAGGCTTTAGGAAATGAGTCCATATTATCATTAACGTAGTTTCTAGCCGCATTTATCGTAGTACTTCTATAGGATTCATTTATCTCTTCTTGGGATGTGGTTAGAAGACTGATAACTGATGGCAAGGCGATTAAGGCAATCACTGATAATAAAATTATGGTTCCTAGTAGTTCTACTAGTGTAAAAGCTTTATTTTTCATATTCTCACCTACTGTTTTAATTATAACATGATTGGATGTTTTTTTAAAGAAAAAAGATTAGTTTACCTGATGGAAATCTAATCTTAGTTTATCGGCAATAGTTACCATAAATTCGGAGTTGGTTGGTTTGGCTTTATCGATATCAACGCTATAGCCAAATATTTCTTCCATGAAATCTAAGTTACCTCTATTCCAACTTACTTCAATGGCATGTCTGATGGCTCTTTCAACTCTAGAGGTGGTGGTATTGAATTTCTTGGCAAGCTCGGGATATAGTTCTTTAGTGATGCCACCGATTACTGATGGGTTTTCGAAAATTATATTGACGGCTTCTCTTATATATTGATAGCCTTTAATATGTGAAGGAATACCTAGTTCATGAAGCATTTTAGTAATTGAAACTTGAAGGTTACTTGTATAAAAGTCGATATTTTTATTATTTTTCTCTTTTTTAGTTATGTCATATATTCTCTTTTCTAAATCGGTTAAATCGAAAGGTTTTAGAATATAGTAGCTGACACCAAATTCAGATACTTCTCTAATGACTTCGGCGGCGTTATAGCTAGTTGCGACAATTACTTTTTTATTGATACCGCGTTTTTTCATTTCTCTTAAGACATATATGCCATCTTTATTTGGCATAATTAAATCTAATATGACAAGGTCGATTTTATCCATGTTTTTGGTGAGTTCATTTATACCTTCTTCTCCATCATGGGCTTCAAAGGTGATATTTATAGTATCATTTCCTTTGAAGTATTCTTCTACCATTTTAATTAAGTTTATATTATCATCAATCATTAAAATATTTATTTTTTCCATTTTTATTCTCCTTTACTATAAAAATTATACAAAAGATTGACATGGTTTTCTAGAGTAAAAATTAGCTAATTTTGTCGAATGGGTTTTACAAAAAAATAGAAGTTATTTTTGGGTAACTTCTATAATTTTTTTAAGGGCATTGGGGATTGCTCCGGCTTTACCGATTAGAAAACCATCTAGATTTTGAATTTGATTTAAAGTGGCGATATTGGTTTCGGATACGCTACCACCATAAAGTACTTTTATATTATATGAAAATAGGCTTTTAATATAGTTTACGATATCTTTGATTTCATCATTAGTTGGGGTGTTGCCTGTTCCAATGGCCCATACTGGTTCATAGGAGATTATAATTTCTTCGTTTACGTCTTTTAGAGCTTTTAATATTTGATTTTTGATTATTTCTTTGGTTTTATTTTGGTTATAAGATTCTATATCTTCACCAATACACAGAACAACTTTAAGATTGTTATTTAAGGCTATTTTTATTTTTTGATTTATTTGGTCATCTTCGTTTTTATTTTGTCTTATTTCACTATGGCCTATTAAGGTATAGCTGGCGCCTAAATCTTTAATGGATGCGGCGGATATTTCGCCGGTATGAGGTCCACTAGGGTAAACTGATATATTTTGGCTGCCAGTTACAAAACCGTTTTTTATAAATTTTTCTAAGTAATGAACTTGCGGGAAGATGATTATATGATTTTTTTCATTTTTGATATTTTCTAAGTAATTATCTACTTCAGATTGACTATTGAGATACATTTTTAAATTTATTAAGATTAATTTTTTCATGAAAAGACCTTTCTAATAAAGTTAGTTATTTTTTCTTTATAGCTTGGTTTTCTATTTTTGATGGCTAATTTATAGACATCTAGTACTTTTTCGGCAAAGTATTTGGACGAGTGAAGTTCGGCACTATTCCTAGCATTTATTTGCATGTTATTTAATAGTTTTTTATCGTTCATGATTTTTATGATTAATTTTTTACAGTCTTCTTCATCTTTGAACAAAAAGCCGTTTAGACTATCAACAACAGTGTCCCGAAAGCTTTCATCGTCAATGCAAAGATTGGGAAGTGAAGCGGCCATGGCTTCGATGATGGTTAAACCTTGCGTTTCACTTTTTGATGCGGATATGAAAATGTCAGCTAACTGATAATATACAGGAATATCTTCCCAAGAGACTTTACCTGTAAATATTACGTTATTTTCACAATGTTTTTTGATGACTTGTTTTTCGTAATTTTCTTTATCGGGTCCATCGCCGACGATTAATAGTTTAAAGTTAGGGTTTGTTTTAATTAAGTCTTCGGTGACGTTTATTATAAATGGGATGTTTTTTTCTTCGGCTATGCGGCCAACGAAAATGGCTGTGAAGTCTTTTTTGGATATATTATATTGTTTTTTTAACCTATTTATTTTTTTTAGGTCGATTTTTTCTTTATAAAATCTTTCGACTTCGATGCCGGTTGGAATTATATGGATATTACGTTCAACGTTATATTTCTTTTTAAATAGGTCGTAGGCTTTTTTGGTTGGAACAATAAGTTCAGTGATGGTTTTATCACAGTAGAATTTAGTTAGGTATTCGACTAGTTTTTTGCTTGATTTATCAAAATGGCCTTTAGTAATATAATGGACGTAATCTTCATACATGGTGTGATAAGTATGGACAATTGGTATATTATATTGTTTAGCGAACAGTCTAGCAAAGGTTCCAATGGCAAATTCGGTTTGGGAGTGTATAACATCTAGGTTCCACGATTTGATTTTATTGATGGCTTTTATAGGATAGATACTGGTGAGCCTTGAGTCATAAATACCGGTTGGGATACCGGGAATCCTTAGGACTTTTTCTTTTTCGTCATATTCATAGTGGAAGTTAGTTAAGTTAGCGGTGACGACGTATACTTCGTGGCCTTTTTTTTCGAGGGCTTTTTTAAGCATTAGTTCGCTGGTGACGAGGCCACTGATATAAGGTGTATATGTTTCTGTAAATATGCCAATGCGCATTATTTTCCCTCCTTACTAAAGTTTAAGGCGATGCCACCTATAATTATTCCGAAATAATAAGTGACAATACGCCAAACAATCATGACTATAGAAAGTTCTGGACCGTTAATGAAGTTTTTGAAAAAGGCCATAAAACTGAATTCTAAGCCGCCAGTTCCACCGGGAATTGGCACCATTGAGCCAATTAACATGACGTAAGCGGATGTGATGATGACGATTAGTGGGTTTATATATATACCTAGTCCCATTAGTAAAGTAAACGGGATGAGATACTGGCCAATTAGGGCGATAAAGTTTAGAAAAATTATTCTAAACAAGTTAAATTTACTTTTGAATAGGATGATGGCGCTATTATGAAAATTATGGATGAATTTTTCAGATTTTTTTAAATATTTTTCTTTATCTTTAATGATTTTTAGTTTTGATAAGAAGTTTATGGAACCGTCGATTAATTTTTTATTCCATTTTTTACTGAAAGCAACAAGGAATAGGATTATGACTACGGATGTGTTTATGATAAAACCGATGGTAACTAGTTTTTTTAGGAGTGAGTCGCTTGGAAAGATATGAAATGTGTAATTTGAGATGATGGCGATGCCACCTAAAAAAACAAGGGCAATTTGATAGGCAATGAAATCTTGGATGACGATGTTGGTAGATTCCCCTAAGGTAAGACCATCTTTTTTTAATTTATATATTTGCCAGGGCTGACCACCGGCGGCGAAAGGTGTTATGGCATGAAAGAACTGAGTGGTTATCATGAGGGTAATGCCTTGTTTTTCAGTATATTCTTTTTTGACTTTGGATGTGCAGTAATATAGGACAAGTCCTTTTAAGAACCAGTAAGCCAAAATTAAGGCAAAAGCGGCAATTAACCATTTTATATCAAAAGAAAACAGATACTGAATTTTTTCGGCAAAGTTATCTTTGAGGGCAAAATACAAGATGATGGCAGTGATTATGATGATGATAAGGAAACTTTTTTTATTATTTTTCATCGATGATGTCCAATGCTTCTAGTTTTTTGCCTTCTAAGAAAGCTAGGCTTGCACCACCACCAGTAGATATATGACTGATTTTATCTTGGTAGTTAAAGTCGGCGGCAGCTCTTGCGGTATCTCCCCCACCAATTACGGTATAGGCTTTGGTGTTTGCGATGATATTTAATAAGGTCTTAGTACCGTTTTGGAAGGGTTTTAATTCGAAATAACCCGCTGGTCCGTTCCAAAAGATGGTTTTACAGTCATCTAAGTATTGTTTAAATACTTCGGTGGTTTTAGGTCCAATATCAAGGCCAATTTCATCTTCTTCTATTTCGCCTAA
The DNA here is from genome assembly GCA_944363925.1 of uncultured Bacilli bacterium. Classification (GTDB taxonomy): domain Bacteria; phylum Bacillota_I; class Bacilli_A; order RF39; family UBA660; genus Coprosoma. The sequence goes on from CALVVS010000059.1 coordinate 5,392, forward strand.
AAATCTTTCATAGGTTTTAGTATTTTCTTTGATATCTTTGGCGGTGATGATGTCGATTGGCAAGACTATTTTACTTTCATATTTATCTAAAAGGTTTTTGCAATAATTTATTTTATCTTTTTCACAAAGGGAACTGCCGATACTAAAGCCGGCGGCTTTTAAGAAGGTAAAGGCCATGCCACCTGAGATTAGGATATAATCGGCTTTATTTATTAAATTAGCGATGACACCAATTTTATCTGCTACTTTAGAGCCACCTAAAATAATTGTATATGGAGTTTTAGGGTTATCTATTAGTTTAGTTAAGTTTTTAATTTCATTTTCAACTAAGAAACCGATACCACTTGGCAAGTGAGTGGCAATACCTAAGTTAGAGGCGTGGTTTCGGTGGATGGTGCCGAAGGCATCATTTATGAAGATGTCGCCCAAACTAGCCCAATATTTACCGAGCATTTCATCGTTATTACTTTCTTTTTTATCTTCTAAATCTTCAAATCTAGTGTTTTCGATTAAGATGACATCTTTATTTTTCATGGTATTAATAGCTGTTTCTAGTTTTTCACCTCTTGTTTGATTTATAAAGGTTACTTTTTTTCTTAGAAGTTTAGAGAGTTTTTCAGCGACAGGTTTTAAGGTATATTTTTGTTTATCTTCTTTTGTTTTGATGCGGCCAAGATGAGAAAGCAAGATGACTTTTGCACCCATTTTTCTTGCATATCTAATGGTTTTTAAGCTAGCTTTTAATCTAGTTTCATCTTTGATAATTCCATTTTCAATTGGGACATTGAAATCGCATCTAATGATGACTTTTTTTCCATTTAGTTCATAGTCTTTGATTGTTTTTTTCATGGTTTTCCTCCTTATGGATTATAGGTATATATTAGCTTTCCATTTTGATTAGTAACTGTGACAGAACCATTTTCATCGCTTAAGGTTTCATTTGTTTTAGGGTTAGTCAAGGAACCTTTGATGTAATCTGATTTGATTAATGTTTCTATCGATATTGTTTCAGTAGTGCCATTTTGGGTTTTTAATGTTTCGTATTTTTCGGCATGGGTTTCGATATATATTTCAGCGGCGTTTTGGATATTGGCAATATACTGTTTATAGTTATTTTCCTGTGATGTTTTATTTGTAGATATGATACTTGGAACAGATACTAAAATTATAACCCCTAAGAGGGCTAAAATGGCTAAAAGTTCAATTAGTGTAAACCCTTTTTTCATTATTATCACGTATAATCAATCTTAAGGAAATTAATCCAATTATTCGATTGATTCTCCTTTCTACCAACATTTGAATTATTATATA
>CALVVS010000060.1 GCA_944363925.1 uncultured Bacilli bacterium
TTTATCAAATATAATTTACTTTGTATGTAGTAGATGTTATTTAATGTTTGCGAAGAATGTTTTACTCTTTTTCACTGTAATTTTTAGAAAATTATTTACAGAAATATTTTGGTGTGTTATAGTGAATACATTGCAGACTAAAGATATGAAAGGAATAGAACAATTTGTTTTGGTATTTAGGTGGTAAAATATGGAAGTAACATTTGATTATAAATTAGATGGGGCTACTTATAAAGTTTTAGTTGTGAAGAAAAATAATAAGAATACTTATATAAAAATAAAGGATGATTTGACGATTTATGTGACGACTAATTATTTGACGACTAAAAGAGAGGTTAAGATTATTTTAGATAATGAAAAAGATTTTCTTAGAAAAGCATTGTCAAGAGCTAGGAAAAAGTTGGAAAAAGAAAAGCTTTTTTATTATCTTGGTAAAAAATATGATATAATTAAAGTACCATTTGATAATATAGAGATAGATGATGGTAAAATATATGTTAAAGATGATAAAATGCTTTTGAACTGGCTAAAGAAAGAGATAAAGCGAATTTTTACAGAGAGACTTATGTATAATTACGATTTATTTGATGAAGATATTCCATTTCCTAAACTTAAAATTAGAAGTATGAAAACGAGATGGGGTGTGTGCAATAGAAGAGATAATTCGGTTACTTTGAATTCGAAGTTAATTGAGTATTCTTTACACGAAATTGATTATGTAATTATTCATGAGCTTTCCCATTTTGTGCATTTTGATCACTCTAGAGATTTTTGGGAGACGGTAAGATTACATATGCCAGATTATAAGAAAGCGGTAGCTATTTTAAAAGAATGAGGTGGTTTGATGAAATTAAGGTATATTAGTTTGATTATGCTGGGACTTATTTTATTTAATATGGTAGTTTCTACAGGTTATGCGAAGGAAAAAACGCTTAATGAGTTAGAGGCGGAAGCTAAAGCTAATAGAGAGGCTTATAATAAAGCTAAAAGTGAGAAGGAATTAACGGAAGCTGAGAGGGATAAAGCAACGGCTGAAAAGGCGCAGGTTGAGGCAGAAATTTCTAGTATTGAAAAGCAGATGGAAGATATATCTGTTCAGATTGAAAAAATTCAAAAGGAAATTGATACTAAAGATGAACAGATGAAGGATATTATGAGTTTTGTTCAGGTTACTAATGGTGATTCTAATTATTTAGAGTATATTTTTGGGGCAACTGATTTTACTGATTTTATTTATCGTATTTCGGTGGCAGAACAACTTGGTGATTATAATGAAACACTTATCGAAGAGTATAATGAAGATGTTAAAAGGTTAGATAAAAAGAACTCTGAACTTAATACGAAACAAGAAGAGTTAAATAAAAAACAGGCAGAACTTACGGTTTTAGAGGCGAAGCTTAATAAGGAAATTGAAACTTTACAATCTGGTATGATTAGTAAAGATCAAGCTTATAAGACACAAATTAAGTTAATTCAAAGTATGAAAGATAGAGGATGTGATGGTGATGATACGGTTACATCTTGTCAAAATAAGGGTAGTAATTTAGTAAGTGTTAATGGAACTTATATGCCTATTTCTAAAGGATACGTTACTAGTGATTATGGATATCGAACTTATGACAATTCATTTCATACGGGGGTTGATTTTTCACGTAGTGTAGCTGGTGATGCGGTTTATCCTATTGCTGATGGTGAGGTTATTTTACTTGACTATAATAAGTCTTGTGGTAATCATATAGTGTATGTAAAGCATAATATTAATGGACACTCTTATATTACTTCTTACTGGCATTTATCTAGTTGGTCTGTAAGTGTTGGTCAAAAAGTTTCTTATACAACGCGAATTGGTTCAATGGCTGGACGTAATTCTGGTGATTCATGTTCTGGTGGTATTCATGTTCATTTGAATTTGTTTGATAATGCAAATAATCAATGGGAAAACAGAGTGGCTAGAGGGGGAAATCCTAATAGTGGACGTATTAATCCTAGAACTGTTATACCACAGGCTCCTAAAAAGAACGTATATTTCAGTCATAGATAAGAGGTTTTTCCTCTTTTTTTGACATTTTTGGGTTTTGACTTTTGTTATATTATTATTTGGTGATATAATGAAGGTAAAAGTTTTTGATGAAGGACATGAAAAGGATTTAGAGGAGGCTATTAATAAATTTATTTTAGAGGAAGAACCTGAAATAATTGATATTAAGTTTTCGACAGCAGTGGCTGTTTCTGAGGAGCAGATTTACTGTTTTTCAGCTTTGATTGTTTATAGGTAGGTGGTTATATGAAGAGGACGGGGTTTTTAGCTGGAGCGGCAATTTCGGTTTTAGGAATTGTTATATGTAAGGTGATTGGCCTTGTTTATGTTATTCCATTTTATGCGATTATTGGTACGCAAGGTGGTGCTTTATACAGTTATGCGTATTCTATTTATAATGTGTTTTTGAATTTAGCAACATCGGGCATTCCGGTAGCTATGAGTAAGGTTGTAAGTGAATACAATGAGATGAAATTTTATAATACTAAAGAGCGAGTATTTAAGATTGGGTTAAAGGTTATTTCTTGTTTATGCGTGCTATCATTTTTGATATTATTTATTTTTGCCCCTAGTTTAGCTAATATGATTATTGGCGGAGTTGAGGGTGGAAATACAGTAGAAGATGTAACGATGGTTATTAGGGTTATTTCGACGGCTGTTTTAGTGGTGCCTTTTTTGAGTGTATCTAAGGGATATTTACAAGGTCATAAGATTATGCAGGTATCTTCGATTGCGGATATTTTAGAACAATTGGCTAGGGTTATTGTGATTTTAGCTGGTAGTTTTTTGAGCTTGAAGGTATTTCATTTATCTTTGAATACAGCTGTTGGAGTAGCGGTGTTTGGAGCAACAGCTGGGGCAATAGTGGCTTATTTTTATGTGTTTTCGAAGATTAGAAAAGCAAAAGATTTAAAACGAGATGAAAAGCCTACTTTAGCGGAAAAGAAGATTACTAATAAAGCTTTAGTTAAAAAGATTATTTTTTATGCGATGCCTTTTGTAATTATTTCTTTACTACAGTCTATATATGTCTTAGTTGATGTGTTTACGGTGGTTAAAGGTTTAGTTGGTTTAGGGTATACGACGGCAATTAGTGAAAATGTAGTTAGTGTTATTCAAACTTGGGGTTCTAAACTTAATATGATAGTTATGTCGATTTCGACGGGTATTATTACAAGTTTAATTCCAACTATTGCTTCAGCTTGGGCGGTTCGCAATATGAAAGAGGTTAATGGTAAGATTACACAAGCTTTACAAACTTTATTTTTGGTGACAATACCGCTTTCAGTTGGCATTAGTTTTATGGCGCCAGCGGTGTGGACGGTTTTTTATGGTTATGATGAGCTTAATAGTTCAATTTTTCAGTTACTTATTTTGTCACAGATACCGCTTTCTATTTGCTCGGTTATGGTAAATACTAATCAAACGATGAATAATACAAAGGCGACAATTACGGCTTTAGGTGGTTCTTTAATATTTAAGATATTACTTAATGTACCATTTATGCATTTATTTAATTTTTTAGGGTTAGAGGCTTATTTTGCGACGATTAGTTTGAATATACTTATTGATTTATCAGCTTCTATTTATTTACTTTATAAGATTAAAAAAGAGACGGATATTAGTTATTTGAGGGCTTTTAGGACTTTGATAAAGGTTATTATGTGTACTTTGATTATGGTACTTGGTCTTTCAATTATGCGTTTATTTATTCCAAGTTATTCGTTATCAAGGTTTGGAAGTGCTTTATATATTATTTTATATGGTGTAGTTGGCATTATTCTTTATTTCTTTGTGGCTTACAAGTCTAATACAATATCTGATATTGTGGGTAAAGAGTTTGTCCAAAAGATTATTTCTAAGATTAAGAGCATAAAAATAATTAAAAAGAGAGTATAAATATGATAAAATGTTTATAGAAATGAGGTGGGAGTTTGGAACAGTTGACTTTAACAGAGAAGTTTAAAGTGCTTTTTGACAATATTTTTCAGCACCCACTTTTTATTGTTATTTTATTAGTGCCGGCAATTATGTTTCTTCTGCAGAAGAAACATGGAAAGAAAGCTTTTGTTTTAGTGTATTTGCTCGTTATTATGACGGTTTTATTTGCCTATGGGGGAGTTGTATTTGAACTATTTGATAATTTAATGGATGGTTTATTTATGACTTTATATTTTCCAAATTTTATTACTTTATTTGTGGTTGTAGTTTTGTGCTCGATAATTGCTTTATTTAGTTTTTTTAGTAAAAAAATGTACAAGGTGAACAAGGTTATTAATATTACAGCTTTTGCGATTATTCAGATGCTTTTTTTACTTATACTTAGTTTGGTTAAGGCTAAGGATATTGATATATATGCGGATAATGCGCTTTATTCAAACAGTGATGTACTGACGATTATGCAGATTTTAATAGGAACATTTACGCTTCAAGTGATTGCTATATTGATAATTAATGGGATTAATAAGGTTACGGATATTTTAGATAAGAGAAGTACGCCACTGGCTTTGGAAATTAATGAACAGATTAATGAACTTGAAAAGACTAAGAGGTCTTCTTTGATTAAAAATATTGAAATTGATAATACAAAATATGGTTATATTAATGTGGCGGATAAGAAAAGTACTAGTAAGCCAAAACTTAAGCCTTTTAAGTTTGATTTGAAGAAACTAGAGGCAATTACGATTGGTTATGATGAGCCTTTAAAAGAGGATAAGCCGGTTAAGGTGATTGAAGGCAGGTTAGTTCAAAAGAAGCCAGCGGCTCTTTTACCTAAGGAAAAGTCTAAACCAATTAAGTTTATAGATAAAGTTAAAAAGACGATGAAATCTAGTTTACCAAAAATTGCAGAGGAGACAAAAGATAAGTTTTTAGAAAATGATGTTCATGTAGATATAGGTTCTTTAGAGAGTCATAGTGACACTAAGTTTGTGAATAAAAAATTACAAGATAATATTATAGAAGAAAAACCAGATTTATTGAGACCTGAAGCTTCAGCAATTAATGTGGTTGGTGAGACTGTAAAATCAAAACTTGTAGAAGAGAGGAAGGCTACCGATTTAGTTGATAATTTGAATATTGTAGATATTCAATCAACTTTAGATGTGCTGGTTAGTTATCATCTTATGAAGTGGGTTAATTTAGAGAGTTATAATGATAAGGCAGCTGTGGATAATTTACGTATTCCAAATTTTGGGAAGATGGTTTTGGTTTTAGAAAAGTGCAGATTATATAAATGGTTAAGATGAAATTAAATAAGTTATTTATCAAAAATATTACTTGTTTTTTTTTTTTTTTTTTTGTGATATCTTGATATTGGATAAGATAGAGAGGTGTCAAAATGAAAGAAAAGTTAAGAAAAATTGTAAAAAGTAGAATATTTATTTTTGTATGTGCAGCTTTGTTATTTGGAACTATTGGGGTATCGGCGGCGACATATTTCCCAAGTGTAGATGTAACATACGATAATGAAGAAAGTGGTTTAGTTAGTACAGATGTACAAGGAGCAATAGATGAGCTTTATGTAAAAGCACAGCAAGTATCAAGTGGTTCAGACGATAAAGTAGAAGATATGGGAGGAACTGTATCTTCAGGAGACGGGTTATATGCAGATTCATATGAATCTGGTAGATATTTTTATAGAGGTAAGAATCCAAATAATTATATAACGTTTAATGGAGAAAAAGCCGGCTGGAGGATTATTTCTATAGAACCAGATGGAACAATAAAAATAATGAGGACATCAGATATAAATACTAACGATAATTTAGCATGGGATACATCAGGAAATTTTGGAAATAATAATTGGGCAAGGCCTTCAAGTTTAAATACATATTTAAATGGTGATTATTATAATAGCTTAAATAGTACAGCTAAAAATCAAATAGTATCACATACATGGAAAATTGGGCCAGTAACAAATGATAATGGATGTTTAACAGATAATGTAAATTCAGAGGGAGATATAAGGTGGAGTGGAAAAGTAGGTTTAGCAACAGTATCAGAATATTTACGTTCTAGTTCTAATGTGGGTATGTGTAGAACGTTTGCTTTAAATAATGAAAATGCTGGCACATGTGCAAATTCGAATTGGATGGTTAATTCATCTTATGCTAATTGGTGGACTTTGTCGTCCCGTGCTGGCAGTGATGTCCCTGTGTTCCTTGTGTATTCTAACGGCACCATCAGCAAAGACCTCGACGACGGTTTTGCGAACTATGCGCGTGCTGCGGTTCGGCCGACCCTTTATCTAAGCTCTAGTGTCACTTTGAGTGGAAGTGGAACTTCATCAAATCCATATACTTTGGGTCAAGTATAAAGCAGTAGATAAAGCAATTTTTAAGTATATAAGCTATGGATAGTAACTGAAAAAAACGAGTAATTATTTGAACTGAACCCCAAAAGTTGGACAGTTTATAAATAGTTTCTAATTAGAGGATTGTAACCTGTAATTTACAGGAG
>CALVVS010000061.1 GCA_944363925.1 uncultured Bacilli bacterium
ACAGTTCCTTTCTCGCGAAAGACATTAGCTAAAGCTCCAGCCACTGAATTAGGATTGCTTTTAGCCCGTACTTTAAGTGTTTCCATGTTTATTTCCTCCTTTACACTAAAATATATGAGGATAAACATAAAATATTCAGGATAAATAATTAAAACCTTAAAAAGGAGGGTAAATATGATTAAAAGTATCAATATAGAAGATAACCAAGAAAGAAGTATTTATTTTCATGATATGGCAGAAGATTCAAGGTCTTTAGAACTATTGCTTCATACCTGCTATAATAACGGCATAACGCCTACACTAGCTAGTAGGGGACACGGAAAAAATAAAGTAGCTTATATTATCTTAACCCTTGACCATAACCACTTAAATACCATCGGTAGATTAATCGATTTAACCCTAGAAATTCCTGATAGTGAATTTAATATCAGGTCTCATCATGGCAAAATGTATGCTGAACTTTCCTGTGAAAGTAAAGACAATGACCAAATGTTTACGAGAATAAAAGAAATCGTCGAAGAAGCTAAAATCGAAAAACAAACCCATAACCTAACCCTTATGAATACAATTTATAACATTGCTAAAATAATTAATAACATTATCGAAGCTGATATCCTATTTGCTACCAACGAAACATTGTATAGTCAAGGTAAATGTGGTATATCAATCTATAAAGATAAACAAATAAATAAAATAAACACAAAAAAAGCTGATAATATTATAGATGTCATCAAAACCCTTAAACAGCACGCCACTCTAAACCTTCCAACCATCTTTTTCTGCTCCTTTGAAGAACTTAGAAACTTTTACTTTGAACTAGATGAAACAGTCTATGGAGGTGATATTAATGGATAATAACTTAAAAAGAGAAATCATTTTAGAAAACTATCAAAACCCTCATCATAAAGGCCTTTTAAATGATAAATCATACCTAACCGCTAATATGAATAATGAAAGTTGTATTGACGAACTAAACCTCGAAGTCAAAATCGAAAATGACATCATTAAAGATATTAGATTTGATGGCGAAGCCTGCGCCATTTGTATATCATCAGCTTCTATCATGACCACCACTTTAATTGGGAAAACCGTCAAAGAAGCCGAAAATATCCTCGAAAACTTTTTAAATATGATAGACGAAAAACCATACAATAAAGAAATATTAGAAACAGCTGTCGTCTATGACGATATCGCTAAAAACCCAAGCCGAAAAAAATGTGCCTTACTTTCTTGGTGGGGTATTGAAAAAATCTTAAATAAATTAAAAGCTTTAGATTAAATTCTAGAGCTTTTATTTTAATATCCATTCTGCTGACACCTTACACTTAACACATATATCATATAAAAATGATGTTTGAATAGTCACTAAACCATTTTCATAAGCAGATATCACAGATTGCGTTGTGTTAATGGCTTTTGCTATATCCGTTTGCGTTAAATTATTTTTAATCCTAACTTCCTTCAATTTTTCTCCTATATTCTTATTATTTAAACAGATTTTATTTTTTAAATCTTTTTTATTATTAGTTAAACCCAAAGCATAATCACATGAGATATTTGCAAAATTACATAAATCAATTAAATGCTTTAAAGGAATAATCTTTTCCCCAGTTTCCCATCTTGCATATGTTGATTTTGACACATTTAAACATTTGGCAAGACTTCTTTGAGATAAACCTAATCTATTTCTAATAAATACTAAATGTTCACATTTCATATATTTCACCTGTAAACAATTTTCTCAATAAAAGAATAAAAAAAATAATTTTGCCCCACAATAACGATAAAATGTGATATAATACTACTATAGTAGTGATAAACATACTAGACAAAGAAAGGGTTAGGGGAAATTATGAAAAAAGAAAAAGTAAAAGAAATAGCCAAAAAATATTTGATAGGCTTTATACTAGGAGTAGTATCAGCTTACACAATAAGTGTAATAGCAGCCACTTATTTCCCAAGTAATCAAACTACTTATGATAATACAAATACCGAATTAAAATCAGAAAATGTTCAAGACGCCATAGATGAGTTATATGGAGTGTGTTTTCCGCCCAAAGCCGGTGACCAAATAATAAAAGATGCCGGATTAGAAAAAGACCCTTATGAGTGTAGGTATTTCTTTACAGGAGCAAACCCCAATAACTATATAACTTTTAATGGAGAAAAAGCCGGTTGGCGCATAATCTCGGTAGAGTGTGATGGAACAATTAAAATAATTAGAACAGGAAATATAGGTAATATGGCATGGGATACATCATATGATAACAATTGGGCGAGACCAGCAACGCTTAATGTGTATTTAAACGGTACTTATTATAATGAATTAAATACCACAGCTCAAAGCCAGATTGTTGCCAAAGATTGGGGCATTGGAGCAGTAACAGAAGATAATAATAATTTATCATATCAAGTAAGTGCTGAAAATGCTACTAAATGGAACGGAAAAATTGCTTTGGCTAATGTATCAGAATATATAAGAAGTAATAGTGACAAAAGTAGTTGTGGAACATTTAAATTAAATAATGATAATTCTAATAGTTGTCAAAATACAACATGGATGTATATAAATGATGATTGGTGGATGTTGTCCCCAGCTTTTGGAGAGACTAACGACTCGTTTGTTGTGTATTATTATGGTCGTATACGCACAAACAGCTTTCATGTTGGAGAAAGCAATGTAGTACGCCCATCTTTATATTTAAGCTCTGAAGTCAAAATTACAGGCGGAGATGGTTCACAGAGCAATCCATATCAGTTAGGCTGAAATAAAAGAACATTTTGACAAATATTGTGACTTGAAAAAATCTTAAATAAATTAAAAGATAATGAAAAGCTAAACCAAAAATAGCTTTTTATTTTCGCTAAAATCTAGTATAATGTTAATAGGTGATAACTGTGAGAAAAGAACTTGGTTTAGATGAAAACAAAATAATCGAAATCTCCAAACAAAAACATGAGCCAAAATGGATGACTGATTTTAGATTAAACTCATATAAAGCCTTCAAAGAAACTCCAAATCCAAACTTTGGCCCAGAACTCAAAATAGATTTTGATAAAATAAATTACTATAAAAAAGTTACCGATAAAGTAGAAACAAACTGGGATAATGTCGCTTGCCAAGTTAAAGAAACCTTTGATAAAGTTGGCCTCATCGATGCCGAAAAAAAATATCTAAACGGTGTTGGTGCGCAATATGAAAGTGAAGTTGTCTATCATAGTATGATTAAAGAACTAGAAGATAAAGGTGTAATCTTTTGTAGTACTGATGATGCCTTACAAAAATATCCAGACTTGTTCAAAAAATACTTTAATCATCTAGTCAAATATGACGAAAATAAATACACTGCCTTAAATGGCGCTGTCTGGAGTGGTGGTACTTTTATCTACGTACCAAAAGGCATAACCATAGATAGACCCTTGCAAAGTTATTTTCGCCTAGACACTAAACACATGGGCCAGTTCGAAAGAACCTTAATTATTGTCGATGATGATAGCCATATTCACTATATGGAAGGCTGTACTGCTGTTTATCACACCGAAAGTTCACTGCACGCTGCCGTCGTTGAAATATTCGTCGGTAAAAATGCGAGCTGTAGATATACCACAATTCAAAATTGGGCCAACAATATCTATAACCTCGTCACCAAAAGAGCTATTGTTGAAACAAATGGTAAAATGGAGTGGATTGATGGTAATATTGGCTCAAAAACCAACATGAAATATCCATCATGTATTTTAAAAGGTAAAGGAGCCAGTGGAAACTGCATTTCCATCGCTGTTGCCTCAAAAAACCAAATTCAAGATGCCGGCGCTAAAATGATTCATCTCGCTCCAAACACCACTAGTAATATCATCAGTAAATCAATTGCCGCTAGTGGTGGCATTAGTAACTATCGAGGTACTGTTAAAATATGCAAAGATGCCATTAACTCTAAAAGTACTATAAAATGCGATACCATAATATTAGATAAAGACTCCAAAAGCGATACAATACCTAAAAACATCGTCGAAAATCAATCATCATACCTAAAACATGAAGCCACCGTCTCTAAGCTAGATGAAGAAAAGCTATTTTACTTAATGAGTAGGGGATTAGATGAAGAAAAAGCTAAAGAACTGTTAATCATTGGTTTTATCGATGAATTTAGAGAAAACTTGCCAATGGAGTATGCTGTTGAATTAAACGCATTATTAAAAAATTATTTTTAAATAGAAGGGGATAAATATGAAAAAAAAGATTTTTGTTATAATTGTATTAATTTTAATTATTGGAGTTGCTGTAGCCGGTTTCTTATATTTTGAAGGAACTGAAAAAGAAACAAATGAATTAGAAAAGAAAATGGATACCGCTAGCCGTGATTATTTTGAAAAATATATTAGCGCTAACGATAGCGCCAATAGTTATAAAATCACCTTGCAAGATTTAGAAAAAGCTAATCAAAATGGTGAAGAATATGACTTAAAAGGATTAGAAAAATGTGATAAAACTAATACCTTTGCCGATGTAACCATTGATTATAAAACCGGAAAAGCCAAAAAAACACAAGTTGAATTAAAATGTTAAAAAACTTGTGTTTTTCCATTTTGTAAGCAAAAAATTATCCAAAATACCCAAATTGCTCTAGACCAATTTACCAAAATTAGACAAAAAAACATATCCAAAATCCCGTTTTGGACTTTTGCACTCATCAAAAATAACGTGTATAGTACCAAAACGAAAGGAGGGAATTATGTTGAACCAAATAGTCTTAGTAGGTAGATTAGCCAGTGACCCCGAACTTTTTGAAACCGAAACCGGTAAAAAAATGGTCCAAATGGTCTTGGCTGTACCAAGAGCTTATAAAAACTCTGATGGTGAATACGATACAGATTTCATCTATTGTAAACTTTGGCAAGGCGTTGCTCAAAGAACTAATGAATACTGTAAAAAAGGCGACCTTGTTGGTGTCAAAGGACGCGTTGAAACTTATAATTATGATACCGAACATGGCCGTAAATATATCACTGAAGTCGTAGTTGATAAAATAACTTTTTTATCTTCTAAAAAATAAAAAAATAAAACATGTAAATACACTCCTATAACAAAAACTGTTTTCAAACATAAAAAACAGTTTTTTATTTGCAGTTTTTAAACTCATTATAAAATATATCGTCTGGCTTACAACCAAAAACCTTCGCAATTTTTACCGCCATCCTATAAGAAAGGCGCCTTTTCCCGTTTTCAATTTGCCAGTAAAAAGGTTTACTAATCTTTAAATGATTAGCCATATATTCACAAGTAAATTTATTTTTTAATCGCATATCCTTTAATTCTTTCATATTCGACATCTCCTATAACCTAAAATAATTATGTAACATAACTACATTATATATTAACTTCAAGTTAATTTCAAGAAAATTCTAACATAAAGTTATAAAAGATGTAATGTTTGCTAAATGTTGCTATAATGCTAGTTAACGAAAGGATAACGATTAATATGGTAGCAGGACAAAGATTAAAAGAAGCAAGAAAAAAAGCAAATTTAACCCAAGAACAGCTAGCTAGTATGCTTGGCATCAAAGCTGCTGAAATTTCACAGTATGAGTCAGATAAAAGAACTCCACGCTGGCCAGTATTTAGAAAACTATTAGACATTTTAAATATCAGTGCTGACGAAGTATTAGGTAGAGAAATCACCGTTCACGATGATGAAGAATATCAAATTAGACTATCTAAAGAAGACCTAAAAATTATATCATGTATTAAAGATAATCCAGTTCTATATAAAACTCTACTAGCCGACCCATCTAGAAATGTTCAGCTTATTAGTAATAACATTAAAAAATTAATCCCAGAAATAGATAGTTAACTACTGGTGGAATTAACTGTAATAAACATCATATCTTGTTATAATTCATGGTATGGTGATGTTATGTTAGGTACAGAAATAAAAAAAGCCAGACAAAAACAAGGACTAACACAAAAAGAGCTTGGTGATTTAATCGGTGTTTCAAAATCATCAATTAATTATTTTGAACGTGATGGTCGTAACCCTACATTAGAACATCTTCTAAAATTAAGTGAAGTCTTAAACTTGCCAATAGACTTATTATTAGGACTAGACCAACCAGTAGATATCATTGCCGATAATGAACAGTATAAAGCTAGAATTTCTAGTAAAGACATGCAAATACTAAACGAAATAAAACTATATCCAACTCTTTATAGACGTCTTTGTGATGATACTAAAAGAACCGTTAAATTAATAAATATACGCTTAAAATAGTCTAAAAAACTATTTTTTTTTTTAATTAAAATGTCAAGTGCAACTTTTGTGTGTCTGTAAATACTAAAGTCAGAGGCAGGTTAATGCTAATTTT
>CALVVS010000062.1 GCA_944363925.1 uncultured Bacilli bacterium
TTTGTGACGATAGATATTTTACAGATTCGCATGTCTTTTTGCAATTGGAATGTGTTGCACTTCAAATTTAAATTAACAAAAACTATTTTTTTTGCTATTTAAATCAAAATCTAGTAAAATATAATTGGAGGGTAGAAAATGAATATATTAGATATAATCGATAAAAAAGAAAAAAACGAAAAATTAACTAAAAAGGAACTTCAATATGTAATAGATAACTACTTAAACGGCACCATCAAAGACTATCAAATGTCCGCCTTCTTAACCGAAATCGATCTGCTTGGCCTTTCCGATGAAGAAACAATTGACCTAACCGATATCATGCTTCATAGTGGTAAAATTCTAAATCTCGGTTTTGATAACATTGCCGATAAACACTCAACTGGTGGTGTCGGTGATAAAACTACCATTGTTTTGGCCCCTTTAGTTGCCTCACTAGGTGTTAAAATAGCCAAAATGAGTGGTCGGGGTCTAGGTCATACCGGCGGCACCATTGATAAATTAGAAGCGATCAAAGGCTTTCAAACATCCATGTCACTAGATAAATTCAAAAATCAAGTTAACCAAATCGGTATCGCCTTAGTTGGTAGTATGGGTAATCTAGTTCCTGCCGATAAAAAAATCTATGCCCTAAGAGATGTCACCGGAACCGTCGACTCCGTGCCCCTAATCGCCTCAAGCATCATGAGTAAAAAACTAGCTAGCGGCGCCTCAAACATCGTTATCGACCTAAAAGTTGGTAGTGGTGCCCTAGTAAACGACTTAACCGATGCCAAAAAATTAGCTCACTTAATGGTCAAAATAGGCCAAAAAAATAACAAAAAAACTGCCTGCGTTTTAACCAATATGGATGAACCACTAGGTTACGCTGTTGGAAACTCGCTCGAAGTAATTGAAGCCATAAACACCCTAAAAGGAAATGGCCCAAAAGACTTAACAAATTTAGTCATTAAATTAGCTAGTCTAATGACCTCAGCTAGCCTAAATATTGCTGAAAAAGAGGCCGAAGAAAAAGTTAAAGAAAATCTATATAACGGTAAAGCCTATCAAAAAATGCTTGAGTGGGTCAAAGCTCAAGGCGGCGATATCAATAGTATTCAAATAGCCGATAATAAAAAAATAATCACTTCAGATAAAGAAGGATATATAAACAAAATAGACGCTCTAGAAATAGGAAAGCTAGCCCGTAAGCTAGGCGCCGGAAGATTAAATAAAGATGACCAAATCGACTTAACCGTCGGTATAGTCTTAAAACATAAAGTCGGTGATTACGTCGAAAAAGATGAACCCCTAGCTGAAATCTATTATAATAGTAAACAAATCACCAATCAAGAACTGCTTTCCTGCTATAATATCACTAAAGAAAAGCCAAAAACCCCTAAACTTATCATCGATATAATCAAATAATCAGAGAAATCTGATTTTTTTCTAAAAATAAAAAAGAAATTCACCAAAAATCTTGTATAATTAATATAGATGCAAAAAAAGGGAACAGTTCCAAAGGACTGTTCCAAATAAAAGAATAAAAAGGGGCTGGCTAGTTTACACTAGCGCCAATTCAACGAAAATTGAATTGGTGTTATATATAATATCAGAAAATTAAAATATGTCAATAGGTTTTCCCAAAAAAAATAATAAAGGAGGATAAAAATGCAACTTCAAGAAATCAAAGGACTCGGACTTACAACCATAAAATACTTAAATGAATTAGGCATATATAATGTAGATGACCTAATAAATTACTATCCCTTTAGATATGAAATACTCGAAAATACTGACCCTAAAGATATTCAAGATCAAAGTAAAATAATCATCGGCGGTCTTACCGAAAATATCCCATCAGTCTTTCACTTTAATCGTAAATTAAATAAAATGAGTTTTCATCTAAATACCGGTAACTTCATCGCAAACGTCATAATATTCAATAGAGCCTTCTTAAAACCCAAACTAAAAATAGGCACCACCATAACCGTCATTGGAAAATATGACCAAAAACATAATACCATTACCGCCAGCGATATTAAATTTGGTCTAATAAATAAAACCGTCATTGAACCAATCTATCACTCATCCTTTAAAATAAGTAGCTCTAAAATATCCAAACTTATCTCTAAAGCCTTGCCATATGTAAGTATAACAAACTACCTGCCAGATAGTATCATTAACAAATATCATTTTATGGACCGTAAAAAAGCCATCCAAACAGTTCATAACCCAAAGGATAAACAAACCCTAAATAAAGCCTTAGAACTCCTAAAATATGAAGAGCTGTTTACCTTCATGCTCAAAATAGGTAATCTGAAAAATAGCCAAAAAAAAGCCACCGGCTTATCTAGAATAGTTCCCTATGATAAAATAGAAACCTTTATAGGAACATTGCCATTTAAACTAACTAAAGACCAGTTAAAAGCCGTTCAAAACATATATGAAGACCTCACCTCAAGTACCAAAATGAACCGTTTACTGCAAGGCGATGTCGGTAGCGGTAAAACCATCGTCTCATTTATTAGCTTATATATTAACTATCTAGGTGGTTATCAAGGTGCCCTAATGGCTCCAACCGAAATCTTAGCTTCCCAGCACTATCTAAACTTCACTAAACTTTTCCCAAACCTCAAAGTTGCCTTATTAACCGGTAAACTAAAAGCCAAAGAAAAAAAGGACATCCAAGCGCAAATCGCCGCTGGCACCATCGATGTCATAATCGGTACCCACGCCCTAATAAGTGAAAATTCCATCTATCATAATCTTGGCCTAGTCATCACCGATGAACAACATCGTTTTGGTGTGGCCCAAAGAGGTAATTTAAAAAACAAAGGCCTAACTCCAGATATTTTATATATGAGTGCCACCCCAATTCCAAGAACCTATGCCTTAACTTTATATGGTGACATGGATATATCCAGCATTAGAACCATGCCAAGTGGCCGAAAACCAGTCAAAACTTACGTCAAAACAAGTAAAGAAATAAAAGACGTCTTATACATGATGTTAGACCAAATAAAAGCCCATCATCAAATATATGTAGTAGCTCCATTAATCGAAGAAAGTGATAAAATAGACCTTGAAAACATCTATCAGTTAGAAGAAAAAATGCAAAAAGCCTTCGGCAAAATATGTCATATCGGTATCATGCATGGTAAAATAAAAGACACCGAAAAAGAGCAAATCATGGATAAATTCAAACAAAACCAAATTCAAATTTTAATAAGTACCACCGTCATTGAAGTCGGTGTAGACGTGGCAAATGCCACCATGATAGTTATATTCGATAGCTATCGCTTTGGCCTTTCCGCCCTTCACCAACTAAGAGGAAGGGTTGGCCGAAACAACTTAGATAGTTACTGCATCCTAATAAGCGATAAAGAAACCCAAAGGCTAAACGTCTTAACTAAAACAAACGATGGTTTTAAAGTCAGTGAAGAAGATTTCAAACTAAGAGGTGGTGGTGATATATTTGGTCTTAGGCAAAGTGGTGATATGAATTTTAAACTAGCCAATATTAAAAACGACTACCAATTACTTCTAAAAGCCAAAGAAGATAGTAGTAACTTTCTAAAAAGCCCTGAATATAATTTAGAAAAGTATAATTACTTAAAAAATCAAATCAATAATTCAGTCAACCTTGATTAAATGTGTAAAGTATACAAAAACTATTCAAAACACATTGACAACCATCGATAAACAAACTATACTTTTAATGCATAGATAGCTTCTATGTCGGCTACTAAGTAGCTTAACCCCCTGAAGAGAGCCATTTGGCTCTCATTTTTGGTTTAAAGCCAATGTTTATAAAGGTTTGTAATTTTTGAAATAAAATTTTTTGGTCCAATTTTGGTCCAATTTTATTTAGCATTTTCCCACATTTTGGCCTGTATTACAAGTTTTTTGAGGATGTTTTAATAATACAAAGCAAATTATGTTAAATTCATTATTAATGTATATTAATTGACATATTTGAATATAATAAAAATGCAATAGTATTGACAAATAAAAAATATTTTGATACTATTGTTATACCGGAGAGAAATCTTGTCAGGTCTACACGCAAGTGTCGAACGAGAGTTTAATCGTATTCTTAAATACGACGCCTTGTGTGGGAAACTATCCTTTATGGATAGTTTTTTTGTGCAATAAAAAAGCTTTTAAAAAGCTATTATGGTAAAAATAATTTGACATCCAAATATTCTAATTTTTTCAACATTGTTAATTTATCTAAGTCAGACAAAATAATTCTTCTTGTTTCGCCTGCAATAAAATCAGAAGCTTGTATTGATATGTGTTTATGAGAAAGCACATACATAAGATCAATATTTAATTTTGAAAAAAGAATAGGCTTGTGTATTATATTATATTCTAAGTTTGTCATACCTATTGTTAATTCTTTTTCAATGTCTTTTATAAATGCTCTGTTAGTATTTGTTGCTGTGGCTTGCTGATCTATTCTAATAATTAATTTAACAGGTAAATTTGGATCTATTTTTTGATCTTTAATTAATTTATCGATAACCTTCTTTATAATAATTCTTTGAGTATAATCTCTATACCTTCCTCGTGAGTCTTTATCATTCATAATTGATGTGTTGACTCTTTTATTATCAATAATTACCGCAAAACAAGTTTCTTTTTTTATTAAATTCCAAATCCACCTTTTATGTTGTGGTTTAATATTAGTGTCTTTAATCTCTGGACATTTATGCTTACATTTTGATATATCAGAACGACAATACTTACATTTAATTTTATTTAAAATACTTTTATACTTTCGTCCAAAATTTTCTTGATCCAACTTATTAGTAAATACAATTCCTCCATATATGCAACATCTTTCATTGGAATGTAATACTCCTGAATCGTCCATATTTATATATATTTCTTGATAATTAATCTTCATTGTTACACCGACCTTCTGTAATTTCAAAAAATATTATATCATAAACATTTATAAATGACTATTTAATACAATTAAAAATTGCTTTTTTGCTCATTATTCATATCATCAATAAGTGCTGTTATATCAGTTAAAGCATTCTTATAAAGATGAGTATAAGTATTGAGCGTTTCTTCTATTTTAGTATGACCTAAGAATTTAGAAACTGTAATAATATTAGCACCTTTATAAATTAATAAGGAAGCACATGAATGTCTAAAGTCGTGTATCCTTATCTGTTTAACTCCAGCAATTTCACAATTGCGATTTTTTCTAGCTGTAATAGTACTACTTATTTGTGGAGCAATATCTCCAATTACAAAATATGTATCATTAAATCCAAATAGTATTTTAGAATCGCTTTCTTTAAGCAATTTTAAGTCATTTAAGAGTACTTTTGTTAATGGTAGAACTCTATTACTCTTAGCTGTTTTTGGTGGCGAAAATGACCATCTAGAGCGACAGGATTGCTGAGTTATTTGTTTGTTTATGCTTACAGTTCTATTTTCAAAATCAATATCTTTCCAAGTAATACCTTTTAGCTCACCAATTCTTAATCCACAGTAGTAGAGTAGTTGCCATGCACATCTAAATTTAATATCTTTTTCAACAGATAAAAACTTTTGAAATTCATCGTAAGTAAAATATAACATTTCTTTTGGAAGTTCGTTTGGATTATTAAAGTTATGCATTTTTCTATACACATGTATGAAGCTGAATCCATACCAATCAGTAGCATAATTTAATAATGACTTTAAAAACTTATAAATATCATTTTTATATCGTGTAGAAATGTTACAACTATTTATATATCGTCTCCATCTTTCATATACTTCGATGTTGAAATCCTTTAATTTAACATTAGCAATAGGATCTAAATATGGACGTTTATTTTTATAGCCATACATAGTTGTTTCTTTAACTATAGTGGATCTGTTTTCTATGAACAAGTTAATAAGTTGACTAAATGTTAAAGAACTAACACTAGCTTCATTTTGAGATTTAATCAAAAATTCTGCTTCCGCTTCTTGTGCCTCACGTTTAGTCATATATCTTTTAGAATGATATTGAGCTCTTGTTCCGTCTAATCTTTTATATCTTGTTCTAAAATACCAGCACTTTCCACTTTTAGCAGGAACTTTATCTTTATATACAGGCATTTTAATCATCATTCCTTTCTAAGGAATATGACCAAATTAAGTTAGTGTAAAGAGTTTTTGGGATAATTAATAAAAATCCGAAAACTCTTTTGATATGTAATTTTAAAAAGTATGA
>CALVVS010000063.1 GCA_944363925.1 uncultured Bacilli bacterium
TTACAAGTATCTTCAAATATAGTTCCACTTCCACCACATTTATCACATGTCGTCCTTGTCATAAATGAACCAAATAAAGTTTGCTGCTGACCAGTAATCGTACCAGAGCCATGACACTTATCACAAGTTTTAGAGCCATGTCCACCTACACCCCCACAGTCAGAACATTTCTCATTTAAAGTTAAATTAATAGTTTTCTTACATCCAAATATCGCTTCTTCAAAATCCAAATCAATTTGAATAACCCGGTCTGGTCCTTTTTGTTTTCTACTTCCTCTAGAACTTCTTCCACCAAAAGAACCAAATCCTGAAGAAAAGCCACCACCAAACATATCAAAAATATCATCTAAATTTATATCGCCAAAATCAAACCCTGAAAAGCCGCCATAACTTCCGCCAGCTCCGCCGGCGCCTCCACTAAAGGCCGCATGACCAAACTGATCGTACTGTCTACGTTTATTTTCATCAGATAAAACAGCATAAGCTTCCTGTGCCTCTTTAAACTTTTCAGCCGCATCTGGCTCCTTAGAAACGTCTGGGTGATATTTCTTAGCCAACTTTCTAAAAGCACTTTTTATCTCAGCTTCACTCGCATTCTTAGAAACGCCTAATACTTCATAATAATCTCTTTTATTCATCTAATCACCTACTTCGGTAAATATTTTTAAACTCATCAATTAAACCTCTAAATGTATCCATCGCTTCCTCTATAACCTTAGGGTTATTCATATCAACGCCAGCAACCTTAAGCTCATCTATTGGATCCATACTACCACCTAAAGTTAAAAACTTCAAATAATTATCCAAAGCCTTTTTATTGCCTTTCATAATATTAGTTGCAATATAATTAGCTGCTGCTAATCCTGTCGCATATTGATACACATAAAAGTCATAATAGAAATGTGGAATTTTTTCCCACTCATATCTAATCTCTTTATCAGAAATCATATTATGACCAGAATACAAAGCATATAACTTATAATATTCATTAGATAAAAACTCACTAGTTAAAACAGTTCCTTCTTCTTCCTTCTTATGAATTAAATATTCAAATTCTGCAAACATCGTCTGACGAACAATTGAACCTTTAAATAACTCCATCAAACTATCTATTATAGCTAACTTTTCATTTTTATCAGAAGTATGATCAATCAAATATCTAGCTAAAATTAGCTCATTAACCTGTGAAGCAACCTCAGCCACAAATATCTTATACTGATGATATATATAAGGATTATTCTTATTAGAATAATATGAATGCATCGAATGACCAAGCTCATGAGCCAAAGTAGAAACATCGTCATACTTACCATTAAAATTCAAAAGTAAATATGGATTAGTCGTATAACTTCCCCATGAATAGGCACCACCTTTTTTACCTTTACTAGGCATAACATCTATCCACTTTTCATCAAAAGCCTTCTTTAAATCAGTAATATAATCATCACCTAAAATAGATAAAGCATCAAAGACAATTTTCTTAGCCTCTTCAAAAGTATAAGACTTACTAGAGTTAGGTACCAAAGCCCCATATATATCGTATATATGAAGCTCATCTAACCCCATAACCTCTTTCTTTAAAGCATAATAATCATCCATAATAGATAAATTATCGTGCAAAACCTTAATCAAATTGTCATAAACCTTACTATCTATATTGCTTCCAAATAAAGCCGCATCTCTCGCATCCTTAAACCCACGCCTTAAAGCAAGCACATTATCAGCATTTACCTTGCCACTATAACTAGAAGCAAAAGTATTTTGTAAATTTTCATACTCTTTATATAAAGTATAAAAAGCACTCTTTCTAACCTCACGATTATCATCCATAATATACTTCGAAAAATTAGTATTAGAAAGTTCCACATCATTACCTAAACTATCTTTAATAATTCCAAACTTCATATCAGAATTTCTTAAATAACTAGCTGTATCTTCACTGTTATTCAAACTCTTACCTAAACTAGCAAGTAATTCCTCTTCCTTATCAGATAAAATATGGTCTTTCATCCTAAGAATATTTTTAAATTCATAATCATACATCCTAAGTTCAGATTTTTCAGAAATAAACCTCTCAAAATCTTCTTTTGAAAGCTTAAGCATCTCAGGAAGGACAAATGAAGTCTTAGCTGATAAATCTGTAAGCACCTTTTCAATCTTTCCTTTAAGCTCTTGATACTTACTATTACTAGTATCTTCATCAAATTTTAAAGCCGCATACATATACAAACTATCAGCTTTTTTAGAAAACTCTTCATCAAACTTAAAATACTCAAATATATCCTTCGCATTATTAAGCTTGTCCTTAAACTCTAAATACTTATCACCACTTGTTTTAACATATTCAAAGTCTTTAAGCCAATCTTCTAAAGAAACATAAATCTGACTTAAATCCCACTTATACTTATCATCAATCTCATCCCTAGTTTTATCTTTTATAGTCATAACATTTCCTTTCATAAAGAGAAAGTTCTAGTCTCCTAGAACTTCTATTTTTCTTCGTATTCAGCGTCCTTTACATCTTTATCATCTGATTTTTCATTTGAAGCTTGCTCTGCCTGTGCTTTTTTAGCAGCTTCTTCATAAACTTTCGCACCAAGTTCCATAGCTTTCTCTTGTAATTTATCTTTTTTAGCTTTAATGTCATCTAAGTCATCTTTCTTAAGTGCTTCTTCTAAGTCTTTAACTAAATCTTCTGCTGCCTTTTTATCTTTATCATCTAGTTTATCACCTAAATCTTTAATAGCTTTCTCAGTCGCAAAAATCATTTGTTCAGCTTCGTTTTTAACATCTGCTTCTTCTTTACGTTTCTCATCAGCAGCTTTATTAGCTTCAGCTTCCTTAACCATCTTATCAATTTCATCATCAGATAAATTAGTTGAAGATGTAATAGTAATAGACTGTTCCTTATTAGTACCTAAATCTTTAGCCTTAACATTAACAATACCATTTGCATCAATATCAAATGTAACTTCGATTTGTGGAACTCCTCTTGGAGCTGGTGGTATATTAGTTAATTGGAAATTACCAAGCGTCTTATTATCAGCTGCCATTGGTCTTTCACCTTGTAAAATGTGAATATCAACAGCTGGTTGATTATCAGCCGCCGTAGAGAACACTTGTGATTTACTTGTTGGAATAGTTGTATTTCTTGGAATAAGTACTGTACATACTCCTCCTAAAGTTTCAATACCAAGTGAAAGTGGTGTAACATCAAGTAAAACGATATCATTAACATCACCAGTTAATACTCCACCTTGAATAGCCGCACCCATAGCTACAACTTCATCAGGGTTAACACCTTTACTAGGTTCTTGTCCAAGTTCTTCTTTAATAATTTCAGCAATTCTAGGCATTCTTGTAGAACCACCAACTAATAATACTTTATCAATATCTTTCTTAGTAAGTTTCGCATCTTTTAAAGCTTTTCTTACAGGCTCTAAAGTAGAATCAGTTAAATCGCGAGTTAAATCCTCAAACTTAGCTCTACTTAAACTAATATCTAAATGAACTGGTCCATCCTCACCTTGTGAAATAAATGGTAAAGATATATTAGTAGTCGTCATACCACTTAAATCTTTCTTAGCTTTCTCAGCTGCGTCTTTTAATCTTTGCATAGCCATTTTATCTTTAGATAAATCAATACTATTAGATTTCTTAAACTCAGAAACTAAATAATCAATAATTTTTTGGTCATAATCATCTCCGCCTAAATGGTTGTTACCACTAGTAGATTTAACCTCAAATACACCGTCTCCAATTTCCAAAATAGAAACATCAAATGTTCCTCCACCTAAATCGTAAACTAAGATTTGCTCAGTCTTATCTTGTTTATCCATACCATAAGCAAGTGCAGCAGCGGTTGGTTCATTGATAATTCTTTCAACATCTAAACCAGCAATTTTACCAGCATTCTTAGTAGCTTGTCTTTGTGCATCATTAAAGTATGCCGGAACAGTAATAACAGCTTTCTTAACAGTCTCACCTAAATAAGCCTCAGCTGTTTTTTTCAAATCTCCCAAAATCATCGCACTAATCTCTTCAGGAGTATACTCCTTGCCATTAGCTTTAACCTTTTTACTAGTTCCCATTAATCTCTTAATAGAAGAGATAGTATCAGGATTAGTTACCATTTGGTTTTTAGCTGCTTGACCAACGATAATCTCTCCATTTTTAAATGCAACAACAGATGGAGTTGTACGAGATCCTTCTGGATTTGCAATAACCTTAGCTTCGCCACCTTCATATACAGCAACGCAGCTATTAGTTGTACCTAAGTCAATACCTATAGTTTTACTCATATATAATCATTCCTTTCTTTACTCACTAACTTTGACCATAGCTGGTCTAATAACTTTATCTTTAAGCATATAACCCTTTTGCATAACTTCCACAACTATACCACTTTCTACGCCTTCCACTTTCTCAGTAAGTACAGCTTGATGAAGTTTAGGATCAAATGCTTTACCTTTGTCATCGATAGCTTTAACATCGTATTTTTCTAATACCTCTACCAAATGACAATAAATCATTTTAAAACCTGCCAAGAATTTTGAAAGTTCATCATCTAAATTATCATCATCTAAATTAATTGCTCTTTCAAAATTGTCAATCGAAGGTAAAATATCTTTCACAATATCTTCATTGGCAAACTCTAACATCTTACTAACTTCTTCATCTTTTCTTTTTCTATAGTTAATATTGTCAGCCTTTGCTTTTAATACCTCTTCTTCTAATTCTTTTATTTTTTTGTTAGCTTCTTCTAATTTCTTATCATCATGGCAATCACATTTCTCATGTTTATCATGGCATTTGCACTCTTTATCATGGCAATCACATTTCTCATGCTTCTCATGACATTTGCACTCTTTATCATGACACTCACATTTTTTATCATGCTTATCATGATGTTTACCATGTTTGTCACAATGCTTTTCATGTTCGTGTTTATCACAATCTTTTTCATATTTTTTTTCTTTATCCACTTATTAATCACCTACCTATATTTTCCTTAATGTAATTAAGTAATGCTTCAGCTCGGCCATATTCCATCCGTTTTGGACCAATCAAAGCAATCGTTCCTTCTGTACCATCTTTATAAAAGCTAGTCTTAATAATTGACACATCATCGTCAATCATATTTTCGCTTCCAATGTAAACCTTAATTTCATCATCGTCAGCTTTAATACTCTTAATAAGTTCCTTATCATCAAACTTATTAAGTAAATTTCTTATCTTACTAGCATCGTCAAACTCTGGCTCCATAAGTAAATTATTTGTTCCACTCATCCTAATATGAGGTTTACTTGTAAAATCACTAAACGCATTATAAAACGCATTATATAAAGCATCGTGCTCCTTCACATATCTTGTAATAATCGGTTTAACCTCAAACTCAAGCACTTGACTAACCTCACTTAAAGGAACTCCCACAATTAACTTACTAATTATATCGGTAGTCTGCTTAACCTCAGCTTTACTGACATTACCCTCAATAACTACATTACGGTTTTCCACATGTCCTTTATCAGTGATAACAATAGCAATCATTTTATTATCATCAATTGGCACTACCTCAACTTTTGCAATTTTATTGTCACTAGAAGAATGACCTAAAACTACCGCCGTGTAATGCGTCAGCTCTGAAACAATTTCCATACTTTTTGTAATCGCATCAGAAAGTACTAGTGCATTATTCGAAAATATTTGTTTTAGTTTAAGCATATCTTCACCATTTAACTCCTTCGGAACCATAATATTATCTACATAATATCTGTATCCCTTATCACTTGGAATTCTACCAGATGAAATATGCGTTTTTTGTAGAAGTAAGAGATTTTCCAAAGTAGCCATCTCATTTCTAATCGTCGCACTTGAACACTTCATCTTTTTACATAAAGCCTTCGAACTAACTGGAGTTGCTGTTTTAATATAATTTTCAACAATTAATTTTAAAAGCTCTTCCTGTCTTTTTGTTAGCATCTCATCACCTCTTTTAGCACTCTTTTTTATCGATTGCTACTTCATTATAACATTATATGCTAGCACAGTCAATATATGAGTGCTAAAATTTTATTTTTTTTATAATATTTATGAACAAAATGCCAAATAAATTTGACATTAGCTTACCTCACGGTAAGCTTTTTCTACTTCATAGGAATCTTAGACTC
>CALVVS010000064.1 GCA_944363925.1 uncultured Bacilli bacterium
AAAACAGAAGTTGCAAAGATTAGAAACAGAGCTGTAGAATTTAAGATTAAGAAAAATCAAAAGATTATAAGATTTGTTGCAATAAAACAATTAAAAAACTTCTTGGCAAAGCCAGAAGGAAAATTACGCTTGGGTGTTGTTACCCATATTACTTCAAAGAAAAAGCATAAATAATTGTTGCAGGAATACCACTTTTCTTTTCTCTGCAACAATTAAATTAACGTGGCACGTTTGGTTTTTATGAAATAAAAATGAAAGTGGCGATAGTTAATTTAAATAAAATTTATTTGTGTAAAATAAATTTTATTGCCTCGCAGAGCCCCCGAGTTATGATAGGATGTCATAACTCATAGGGGGTTAGGACTTATGGCAGAGCCAAAGTCCCTATGCACGAAGAAATTTCAAAGGAGGTGCCTTTAATGGAACAAGAACTTGCTTATTCATTTCATTTAGGAAGTGATAAAAACAAAAGTAAATTAGCTAAAAAAGTTTCTAAAGGAAATGTATCTGGTACTACTTCTCTTTCTAATAATGCTATTCAAAATGCAAATGCTTTATCAAAAGTAAATAAGCATAACTTAAGAGATTATGATAATGAAAAAGATTTGATAAGAGTAGTTCGTGGTACAAATGATATTGTAAATGATGTAAAAGATTTATATTTAGAAGAATTTGAAGAAGCTCGTATAGAGTACAACAATAAGCAAACTAGAAATGATAGAAAAATAGATAACTATTTTATAAAAATAAACGAATCTCAAAATGACCTTGCTTGTGAAATTATAATTGAACTTGGAGATATGGACTTTTGGAAAGATAAGGACAAAGAATATAGATTAAGAATGATTGATGTGTATAATGAACAAGTGAATGATTTAGTTAAAATATTACCAACTTTTAAAATAGCAAATGCAACAATTCATTTTGATGAAACATCTCCTCATATGCACATTGTAGGTGTACCTATAATAGAAAATTGTACTAGAGGAATGAAAAAACAAGTTGGAAAATCACAACTTTTTACAAAGGAATCACTAACAAAAATTCAAGACAAAATGAGAACTGCATGTATAAAGTCTTTTAATAAATTTTATGATATGGATATTAAATTAAAAGAAAAACAAAAAGGCAGAAATCAAGATATAAATGTTAAAGATATGAGTAATTATACAAATATAAAAAAACAACTTTCCGAAAAAGAGAAACAGCTTGATAAAGCAAATAAACAGACTAATAAACTTGATAATACAACAAAAGATATAAATCAAATATTAAATAATTTAAAACCTGCTAAGTTTAATAAAAATAATATGGTTATTTCAAACGAGGACATTGATAAAATCAAAAATTTTGCCAAAGATGTAAAAGATACCACTAAAACAGTTAGAAGTGTTAATGACTTAAATATAGCTATTAGAGATTTTGAACACAGTGCTTTTGAAATAGAAAAAGAAAATTATTCATTAATAAATCAAATAGAAGAAAAAGATAAAGAAATTAGTAATTTAAAAAGTGAAGTATCTTCTAAAGATAAACGTATTGGTAATTTACAAGCTGAAATAGTAAAAATAAAAAATGAACTTCAAAAATTCAAAAGCTTTTGGCATAGATTAATGAAACGTTTTCAAAATAAAATTGGATTTGATAAAGATAAACAATACAAATACGTTAGCGATGACCTATATAAAAATGGAATATTTACTGATGATGAAAATGAGATTGCAAACAATTTAGCACGAAAAGTAAAACCAAAAGAAAATATAGATACTTCTAAGACTAAAAAGAAAAATAATTATGAATTAAAGTAAGGAGAATGTGAAATGGGAAATAATAAAGTTGAATATTTAATAAATATAATAAATGATATGGATATAAAAGATAAATTAAGACTAGCAATATGTATGAGTCAAAGCAAATGGTCAGGATTTATATACAATACTAAAGAAAACTATGAAAAATATGATGCTATGCTAAAAGAAATTGATGAAGAATATAGAAATACACTTATAAACTTTGCAAAATATAAACTTGTAATGTTTGCAATGGATAAACTTATGGAGATGGAAACAACAGAACAAAATAAAGTTGCATTGTATTTGTATAATACTATAAAACAAGATGAATTCTTATAAAAATAGACAAAATTATTGAAAAATTATATAAATAATGGTATAATAATTTTGCTATTATTCGTAGCTATGCGAACTATAACAAGAATAGCAAGTTGTAAAATCTCTAAAACAAATTTGTTAAGGAGGATTTGATTATGTTGAATAATCCAACAACCAATCAAGAGCGGGGAAAAAGTCAATTGTATGATGTAAATAATTTATACATTATTACAACATACCGAAAAGTAAGAGCCGACTTTGAAACCACAAGATATATTACAGAATATTTTGCTGGTATCAAAGATGCGGAACACTATCACGAGTTTTTCTCTAATGTAGGACTGAATATGCTTGATGGAGAAGAACCTTTAGAATTTGACAAACCTTTTATTTCTAAGGTAGTTCCTTTAAAACAGTTCGTAAATACCTCTACAATTGAGAAACAGGATATATTTTATTTAGTTGTTAATCTCAATGCAATAAAACGATGTGCATTGGATGTTATTGACTAACAATTCCACGCATACCTGGAGTCATAAAATGATTCTAGGTATTTTTATTATTTTATCTAAAATTATTGATAATTCTTAAAATTTATGTTAAATTTAAATCAATAAATCGAATTATATAAAAAGAGCACTACTTTGCAGATATATTTTTTCGCATACCTGTTTCGTAATGGCTCCAAAAATTACTCCCACTAAATTTTAAAATTACCTAAAATACGTAGTTTTAGACATTTGTGGGAGTATTAAAGTTCAAATTTTTTACAAAATATGTAAAAAATAATGAAATATTTTCTCCTCTATGTTATAATTGAATTTATCAGACATTTTCTGATAAATTTGAAAGGATGAGTTATATGAAAGAAAATATATATAATAATAATTACTTTTTTGTAGATGAATCCGGAGATACAACTTTTTATAATAGAAAAGGTGAATGGATTGTTGGGCATGAAAATGGAGCGTCAAAAATATTACTTATGGGATTTATAAGAACAACTGAACCAGAATTTTTAAGAAAAAAACTTAATGAATTAAAATATGAAATATTAAATGATGAATATTTAAAAGACATACCTTCTATGAGTAAAACAAGGATATCATTTCATGCAAAAGATGATTGTCCTGAGGTTAGATATAAAGTCTTTACTTTATTAAAAGATTTACCTTTTTCATGTAATATTGTTGTCGCAAGAAAAACAGAACATGTTTTTAAAAAATTTAATGGTAATACACAAGAACTATATGATTCTTTGATAACAAATTTATTTAAAAATATATTACATTTATCTAATAATAACTATATTTATATAGCAACTAGAGGAAGTAAGAAAAGACAAGCTCCACTAGAACAAGCTATACAAAAAGCTTTGAATTATACCGAAAGCAAATTAAATACTACAATTGATTCTACACAGAAAATATTACCACAAACACCATCAGGAGAAGTATGCTTACAAATTGTAGATTATTGTAATTGGGCAGTACAAAGAGCTTTTTTACAAAATGATATGAGATATTATAAATTTTTGAAAGAAAAATTTGGATTAATTGTAGATTTGTATGATTACAAAAAGGGATGGAAGAATTTTTACAGTAAGAAAAATCCATTTGATATAAAAAAGATAAGCCCTTTACGGCTAGGTATTAAAAAATACTCACAGCATGAAGCTGACTTTCGCACATAAAGGACTTATTAAATTAAAAAGCTATTGCTCTACTATTATTATATGATTTATTAAATATAATTATACATAAAATAAATTCTTTTGTCAAATAAATTATACAGATAATTAAAGAAAATTTCAAGTATTTTTATAAAAATTTCTAAGATTTAAAGATAGAAAGTGAAGTTTAAGGTTGCAAATTGCGACCTTAAATAAAAATATATAGATGCTGTAAATAAGTTTAAATTATTTTTTATTATGATAATTATTTATTTTGTCTAATAATTCCTTAAATACTATTTTATTTTCTTCTTTTATATTACCATGGTCGTCAGTAATCCCTTCTTTTTCTTTTATATTTATCTGCTTTTTATCCCTAATATCGTCTTTTGGTAATATCTCTATGTCATAATTCGGATAAATATTGAGACATTCTTCATAATCATTGCTCTTATCTCCGTCAAAAATTGCTGTTACTTTTTCATAACCTAAATTTGATAAAAGTTTCAAAACTTTTTTAATATTAGAAGCCCCACCTGCTCCCCATCCAAATAGCGATGGTTTTAATTCAACTCCTAACTCTTTGCATATTTTTGGTATAATCACAACATCTTCTTGTCCTTCTGTTATTATTACATTATCTTCTAAAAAAAATAATTCTTTAGCTTCTAAACCTAATATGTGTGGATTATTCAAATTAGTTATCACACTTTCTATAAATTTCCTATCACCATCGTCAATGCATTTTGTTTGAATGTTTCCCTCTTTATCCTTGAAAGTTCTAATTAATAATCCACCATTTATAATTGCATTTAATGAAATAAAATAAGGAGAATGTGTCGTAATTATAATTTGCCTGTTTTTTGAAAATTCTTCTATTAATTTTAATACTCTTTTTTGAAATGTAGGATGAAGTGATAATTCTGGTTCATCAATTACTATAATATCATTTTCTTTCGAATCATATAATGAATCAATTATAGTGAAAATACTCCAATAACCATCTCCAAATCCTTCTCTAGAATGAGAAATTGATTTATCTTTAAATATTATTTTTAAATAATACTGACCTCTATCATTTTGCTCTATAATCCAATCAAATGGTTCTATTATTATTTTCTTTAGTAATTTATTAAATTCATCTTTATTTTTATTCCATTTAAATATTCTACTTTCGAATTGATTTAAATTGTCAACCCTATTCCTTGAGTGTCTAATCTGACTTGATGAAAAATTATTTCTTTTTTCAAAAAAGTCATTATCGCTATTCATATCATATTGGACATATCTTCTTGAAGGCAAAACGTATGGAATATCTCTATTTTCCTTTATTCCTATAGTATTTACTTCACTCCCGCCATTCTTTACTGTATGTATCTCCATTTTTTCATCAACTTCATCTAGGTAAGTTATATCTACTTTGTTACTATTTTTTGCATTTCTTTTGCCTTCTGAAAAAGAGATTTCCCCAGACTTTGAATTATAAAACTTTATCGCTTCAGTTATTGTTGTTTTCCCTGAATTATTTGGTCCAACTATAATGTTTAATCCGCTTCCCTCATCTTCTTTGTTTGGTAACGAAAAATTAATCGTACACTCTTTTCCAAACCCTCTTAGTCCATTTATTGTTATACTTTTTAACATATATATTTTTCCTCCATTTTTTCTATATATAATTAATTAAAGCTTTCCTCATCTAATAAAGGAATAATGTCTATTCCAGGTTCTTCATATGGATGTGCTTCTCTTAATTTAGCAATAACATTTTTTACATTATTTACATCACATACTACTTCTAGCTTTTCTTCTTCCACAAATTCCATTTTATTATTTTCTCCAATATATGGATTTGCTTTTTCATTGGGCTTAAAAGTTCCTATGCATTTCGTTGACATAGAACAATTTGTATAATTTCCTATTATTCCTGCACCAGCTTCGCACATTGCATTTCTTACCTCATTAACATTTGAAATTGGAATTGTTACTACTATTTTTACTTTATTTACGTTTATATTCATCAGTATGCCTCCTTAAATACTTAAATGTTTTTATGATTATATTACAATTGTTTAAAACTTTCCATAGTTCTGGTTAAATTTTATAATTAACTTTAAGGTTCCAATTTGGAACCTTATAATATCTTGAAACTTCCTCTTTAAGGTCACAAATTGTGACCTTTGACAATGATTACTCCATCATCCTCCTCATTGTTTCCCATGCTAAACTAGCACATTTTATTCTTGCTGGCATTTTTGTAATATTTTT
>CALVVS010000065.1 GCA_944363925.1 uncultured Bacilli bacterium
AAAAAAAAAAAATTATTTATTTAAAATTTTTTTTTTTTTTTTTTTTTTTTTTTGTGATATCTTGATATTGAATAAGATAGAGAGGTATCAAAAATGAAAGAAAAAACAAAGGAGTTTTTGAAAAAATATTTGATAGGTTTTATATTAGGAATAGTATCGGCATGTACAATAAGTGTAATAGCAGCAACCTATTTTCCTTCTAATGATGTCACATATGATAATAAAGAAAGTGGCCTTGTTAGTACAAATGTGCAAGGAGCGATAGATGAACTATATGGAGTATGTTTTCCCCCTAAAGCAGCTGATCAAATAATAGAAGATGCAGGACTAGAAAAAGATGAATATGAGTGTAGGTATTTCTTTACGGGAACCAATCCAAATAATTATATAACATTTAATGATGAAACTGCTGGCTGGCGTATAATATCAGTAGAGTGTGATGGAACAATAAAAATAATAAGAGCTGCTAGTATAGGAAACCAAGATTGGCACTCATCGGTTAATAGTGATTGGTCTAGTCCTACAAGTTTGAATACATACTTAAATAATACATATTATAATAAATTAAATAGTGCAAATCAAAGTTATATTATAGGCAAATATTTTTCTATAGGAGAAGTAGATACTAATGATACAAATTTAGCTACTCAAATAAATAATGAAAATAGTAAAAAATGGGAAGGGAAAATAGCATTACCAACAATGAGTGAATATATAAGGACAAATAGTAATAAAAATCAGTGTGGAACACCTAGTAATTATAAAAAAAATTATAGAAGCTGTAAAAATACTACCTGGATGTTTTATAGTTTAAACTGGTGGCTTTTATCACCACGTTCTTCTAACGATTCATTAATTATAAGTAGTAGCGGAAACTTTGGTACCAGCACAGCAGGCGGTACATATGGTATCTCAGCTGGAGTTAGACCGGTCCTTTATCTTTCATCAGATATCAAAATCACTGGGGGAGATGGTAGTCAATCTAATCCATACCAATTATCACTATAAATAACAAAAAGATTAAATATCAAAATAAATTTAATCTTTTTATTCTTCTAATTTTACCGTCGGAATAGAATCATCTAAAGAAGCTTTATTCTCAGTTGGTTCTGTTCCTTTTATATAATATAAAACCTTAGCCTTACCTCCATTAACCGCTGCCTTACCACTAATTGGGTCGATTGCCACTCCAACCACATTTTTCGGGGTCTCATACCAAGTTTCATCATCAGTTTTACCTTCAAGATAAGTCTCCATAACATCAACCCAAGCATTTTTTAAATTAGAACTATCCTTGCTAGATACATCCTTATTATCATCATAGCCAGTCCACATCCCGACCACGACCTCTTTGTTGTAACCAAATATTAAATTATCCGTATTAGTCGTTCCTGTTTTTAAAGCATACTTGTGAGTCATCTTTGGTGCAATACTAAGACATGTTGGCGTATTATAATCTTGAAACTCCTTCGCATAAGTTGTCGTCAAAAGTTCATTTAATACATACACCGTATTTTTGTTTAAAACATTTTCTAAATTAGGCTTATACTCATATAAAACATTTCCCTCCATATCCGTCACCTTACTGATAAAATAAGGTTTAACCTTGTATCCTTCGTTAGCTAAAGCGCTGTAAGCAGCCATCATATCCATCATATTAATCTCTTCGGCTCCTAAAGCTAAAGAAGGTAAAGTATTTAACTCTTCCTCAATACCTACACGCCTTAAAATATCCGGTAAAGCATTATCACCTAAAAATAAATGTGTCTTAACCGCATAAATATTGTCAGAATAACTAATTGCCGCCGCTAAACTAATCGGACCGTTCGCATACTCATCATTGTAGTTTTTAGGCGTATATGTCTTATTACCCGAAAAACTAAAAGTCGTTTTCTCACTTGTAAAAGTCGTCGATGGCGTAAAACCATTTTCCAAAGCCGAATAATATAAAAATGGTTTAATCGTTGACCCAACCTGCCTTTTAGCCATTGTCGCTCTGTTGTATTGACTTTTATTATAATCGCGGCCTCCAGATAAAGCTAGAACCTTGCCCGTCTTGGGGTCCATCACCACTCCAGCCATTTGAATATCCGAATTAGTAATATTTTTATTCGCACTATCTTCTAGTGCTTTTTGCGCCTTCATATCTAAATTAGTATATATCTTAAGCCCACCTGTTTCTAAAAAAGAAGAAGGAATAGTCTTTATCGAATTAAGCTCATCTAAAGCTGCATCTTGATAATACATCATCATCTTTAAATTAGCCTCATCCGCACTTTTTTCATAATTAAGTTCCGTATTGTATGCCGCGTCAGCTTCATTTTGTGTAATATAACCGTTTTTAACCATCGCATCTAAAATAATTTTCTGTCGCCCCTTCGCACTTTCTTCGTCGACTAAAGGCGAATACCTGCTTGGATTTTTAGGTATCCCCGCCAGCATGCTAGCCTCAGCTAAAGTCAAATTCTTCGCACTTTTATTAAAATAATACTTAGATGCATTTTCAATTCCAAAAATTCCACCATAATTAATCGTATTCAAATAACCTTCTAAAATCTCATCTTTACTGTAGTGACTTTCTAACCTAATCGTAATCCATGCCTCTTTAATTTTCCGGTCCCAAGTTTTATCAAACTCCAAAAATAAATTCTTCGAATACTGCTGTGTAATTGTTGACGCCCCTTGTAAATTCTCTCCAGACTTCAAATTAACCATCATCGCCTTTATAATCCTTAAAAAATCAAATCCATGATGTTTGTAAAAATTTTTATCCTCTACCGCAATCGTCGCATTGACTAAATGCTTAGAAATATCTTTCAAACTAACATTTTCATTTGAACTCGCCGTATAAGCTTCACCATTAATATCGTATAAATGATATCCATTTGCCCCAGTAATAGGTAATTTTGGCTGCATTCTTGCATATAAATATATACCGAAGTAAAGTAATACGAAAAAGAAAATAATTCCTAAAATAATAAATAGCCACTTCTTAGATTTCTTCTTTTTCATCTAATCACTTCGCTTTCTAAAATTATTATTGGAAAAATTTTCAAAAATATAAGTAAAAAAAATCATATATATGTTATAATCTTTGTGCGAGGTAAAAGTATGAGTAAAATAAATATCGAAGCCACCTTAAAATCCAAAAATGAAATGCATACTTTCAAAGGTAAAGGCATAAAAAAAGATAACCAAATTATTTATAATGATAAAAACATTCAAACTAAAATAACAACAGGTAATATAATAACAATCGAAAGAACATCTGACTATTATTTAAAAATAAACTTAAAAAAAGGTATAATAAAAGAAGGAACATACATAACTAACTATGGAACATTTGATTTAAAAACTATTACAACTAACTTAATAAAGCAAAAAAATGAACTTAAAATTACATATAAATTAATAATAGCTGAAACTTATATTGACACCTTTACATATTATTTAAAATTTACCCTTGACACTTAGATAGAATATGATACAATGTTCTAAGATTAACCGAAAATGTATTTTTAGGAGGTATAATATGAAATTATCAAAAATGTCTAAAGACGAATTGGAACTCTATTCCTTCACTGATTTAGCTGCCATGATTTTAAAAGAAGAAAAAAAGAGCTTAAGCACAGCTGAAATCTTTAAAAGAATTTGTAAATTATTAGATATGTCTGATGAAGAATATGCGGATAAAATAGGCGACTTTTATACAAGTTTAACCACTGATAAAACCTTTATTTTGTTAGACGACGCTTCATGGGATCTAAAAGATCGCCACTCTGTTAAAGTAAACCTAGAAGACGACACCGAAGACGAAGAAGATTTAACCGAAACCGAAGAAGAACTAGACGATGAATTAGACGATATGGCACCAGAAGATATGCATGACATGGACGACGATTCAGAATTAGACGACCCTGATTTAGACGATGTTGATGATGTTGACGATGACGATCTAACAATATTGGATGAAGAAGAATTAGATTAATTAAAAACTATGATAATATATAAAAATAAAGAAAATCAAACCTTTGACTTGTCAAATTTTAATTATCTTCCAGCTAAATATGTTTTATTGCCTATTTTAAAACAAGCAAATTATGATGACTTTGGAAAATATTATGAAACTGCTGCTTACATAGTAACTAAGGGTTTTATTAAAGAAAAAACTGAAAAAATAAATATCAATAATCATGTAATCTCTTATAAAGCCCTCTTGCCATTTTTTGTAAACATAGATAGACAAATAGAATA
The DNA here is from genome assembly GCA_944363925.1 of uncultured Bacilli bacterium. Lineage (GTDB taxonomy): Bacteria > Bacillota_I > Bacilli_A > RF39 > UBA660 > Coprosoma. The sequence goes on from CALVVS010000065.1 coordinate 4,255, forward strand.
TGACGAATATGGTAAAGAAATCTTGATAAATGACGTATTTGATAACTATGAAGAAGCCAAAAAATACGCAAACGAAATAAATGAAGAAATATTTATAAGTAACGTTATTTTTGAACCAATAAGTTATCTTAAAAATAATTATGATAAACTTTTACAAGAAAGAGAAGAAACATATCAGAAATATAATGAACTTGAAACTAGATTATCTCTATTAACCAAAAACATTAAAATAACCCCCATAAATTGGGGTGAAAATATTGAACAAAAAACCTTATTAAAAAAATATAAAAAATAAAAAGATTGACAGTTAAAGTCGGTCTTTTTTGTAATCTATAAATCAACAATAAAAATATATTTTATATAATTTATTTATTTATTTATTCTTATTTATAGATTTACTATCTAAATTATTAAGCGCAAATTCTATACACTCGTTAATAATTCTATTAATTGATAAATTACTCCCTTCTGATAATTTTTCAATTTTTTTCAAAGTAGCAAGTTTAATTCTAATAGTTTTTAAAACAGATTGCTCAGCCTCAATATTAGGAAGTTTAAATTCTTTCATTATTACACCTCACCAATAAAATTATAAATTTATGTAATACAATTAGTAAGTTACACAAAATGTAATACAAAAAGTAATTTTTGTGGTATAATAAATTTAAAATAGTGGAAGGAGTATTAAAAATGAAAGAAAAAACAAAGAAATTTATGAAGAAATATTTGATAGGTTTCATATTAGGAATAATATCAGCATGTACAATAAGCGTAATAGCCGCAACCTACTTTCCAAGTAATGATGTTAGATATGATAATAGTACAAGTGGTTTAGAAAGTACTGATGTACAGGGAGCCATAGATGAACTTTATGGAGTATGTTTTCCACCTAGTGCAGGAGATAGTATATTGGATAATACAGATATAGTAACATCAGGAGATGGTTTGTATGAAGATGAATATGAAGAAGGGAAATATACATATAAAGGAGCCAATCCCAATAATTATGTAACCTTTAATAATGAAGAAGCTGGCTGGCGCATAATATCAATAAATTCAGATGGAACAATAAAAATAATGAGAGATGAAAGTATAGGAGATATTGCATGGGATACATCAGGCTCCAATAATTGGAATCGTCCAGCAAGTTTAAACACATATTTGAATGGAGATTATTATAACAGTTTAACTTCTACTGCCCAAGGTCAAATAGTAGAGGGAACATATTATGCAGGTGCAGTAACTAGTCGTAATAATGATATGCAAGATCAAATAAGTGATGAAAAAGCAGTGACATCAAAAGTAAAAGTAGCCTTACCGACTTTAAGTGAATATTTAAGAGCCAATTCAAATAAAGAGCAGTGTGGAACATATAGTTTAAATAATAGTAATTCTAGTACATGTAGAAATTCAGATTGGATGTATATAAATGATAATTGGTGGACCTTGTCGCCTTATTCTGGCACCTCTGACTATGTGTTCATCGTGAATGGCAGTGGCAGCGTGGGCAGCTTCACCCGCGCGGACTATGCGTACATTGCGGTCAGGCCTGCCATAACTCTTTCTTCTAAAGTCCAAATCACAGGAGGTACAGGAACAGCGTCTGACCCATATACCATAAACTAACTTTTCAAACAAGTTATAATCATTAACTTGTTTTTCTAATGTTTTTTAATTAAAATGTCAAGTGCAACTTTTGTGTGTCTGTAAATACTAAAGTCAGAGGCAGGTTAATGCTAATTTT
>CALVVS010000066.1 GCA_944363925.1 uncultured Bacilli bacterium
AAGAAGTTTTCTAACATCTTCTGGTGAATACATAACTATATTATCAAGTTTTTCCATAATCACACCTCCTCTAACTTATTACTTTTATAAGTACTTTTTTCAAATGTTTAAGTTAAATTCCATGTGATATATGCACCCTGTGAGTCAGAATTTAACATAACATTTTAATGTTGTCAATGGATATTTTGAAATTTCCTTCTACATATAACAGCACTTAAAATTTGAAAAAGGATACATTTATTTTTAAATTTTTTCCTTTTCTATAAATAAACAGCACTTTAAAATTCTAAAACCGGGACAAGTATTTTTAACTTTTTTTTAATATAAAAGCTAAACGGAATTAAAAACACTAAGATGAAAGTAATAAAGTTTCATTTTTAGATACAATTTAAAAGAATAAATTTGTACTTTTACAAACTAATAAAACAAATTATATAGAATAAAATTGGAACAAATAAATTCCTTATTAAAATTTAATTGGTAAATTATTTGGTACAAAAAGAACTTTTTATGTACTCGAATTTCTTCATTTTAAAAGACCTAAAATTTATGAAAAAATGAATTTTTTGTCCTAGCAAGCACTGAATCTGTTCACACGGATTCTATTCAATGGGATAAAATCCCAAACCCTATTATAAAAAAATCTTTTATGTAACTATTGATCTTTTATAAAAAATATTATATAATTTTCTTAAAAGATTTTTACAAAATATTAAAAATATTATAAAATATATTAAATTTGAAAGGAAGAATAGAATGGATAAAACAGTATGTGAATTATTTGCAGGAGTAGGAGGATTTAGAGTTCGGTTTAGAAAAATCTGATTCACACTGGAATACCGTATGGGCAAACCAATGGGAACCAGGGAAAAAATCTCAATATGCATTTGATTGTTATATAAAACATTTTGGTAAAGAAGATAAATATGTCAATGAAGATATATCAGTTGTAGACAAAAATAGTATACCAAATCATAACTTACTTGTAGGAGGATTTCCATGTCAAGATTATTCTGTTGCACATACAGGGGCAAAAGGAATAGAAGGAAAAAAAGGAGTACTTTGGTGGCAAATAAGAGATACTTTAGAAGCTAAAAAACCTAAATTTGTTTTATTAGAAAATGTAGATCGATTATTAAAATCACCAGCTAACCAAAGAGGAAGAGATTTTGGAGTAATATTAGCTTGTTTCAATGATTTAGGATACGATGTTGAATGGAGAGTAATTAATGCCGCAGATTATGGATTTTCACAAAGAAGAAGAAGAACTTTCATATTTGCTTATAAAAATGATACAAAATATTATAATTCATTAAAAAATATATCTTTAAAAGATATTGTTCAAAAGAATGGATTCTTTGTTAAAGAATTTCCAATAGAAACTAGCATTGATGCGCAAGAGATTAATTTTAATTATAAAGATTTAATAGATGTTTCTGATAATTTTAAAATGAATTTTAAAAATTCCGGGATAATGAAAAACGGAATGATATATACAGTAGAAGTAACACCAAAATCAGTACAGGCTAAGCCATTAAATAAAATAATAGAATATGATGGTGTAGATTCAAAATATAATATAGGAGATAATCTTGATAAATGGACTTATTTAAAAGGTGCTAAAGATATTTTAAGAAAAGCCGGAACTCCGCATGAATATCATTTTAGAGAAGGTGCTATAGCATTTCCAGATAGTTTAGATAAACCAGCTAGAACTATGCTTACTAGTGAAGGAAGTTTAAATAGAAGCACTCATGTTATAGAAGACCCAAAAACTAAATGCTATAGAATATTAACGCCAATTGAAACTGAAAGAATAAATGGTTTTCCAGATAATTGGACAAATACAGGTATGCCTGAGAGGTTTAGATATTTTTGTATGGGAAATGCATTAGTAGTAGGATTAATTGAAAAAATGGGAAATACTCTAAATAAAATATTTGAAAGCGAAGACTAATCTTCGCTTTCATCTATTTGTTTTTTTATATAACTAGCATTCAACCAAAAACACTTTTTAATTGACTTATTTCCATCTAAAGTGGGATAAGTATCATTTTTATTTTGTGCATGAGGTCTTACATGTAATATTGAGCTCTCTGATATTTTTGGTAAGTTATCATATTCATTATTTTTTATTTGATTAACCGTACTTTCCCATACTCTTTTTATTTCTGAATTTAAATCTTTTTCAGGAACATTCCAAAACATAGCTTTTTTAAAAATTAAGGTATTTTCATCTATATATTGATATATCATAAATAAATATTTAGTAGTTGAAAACGTTTCATACAGTTTAGAATCTAACCAGTGTTCTTTAACAATTTCGGTATATTTAAAAGTAGGAAAAGACATAGATTCTTTTGGCCTACCATCAGGTTTTAATCTAATAGCTTTCACTTTTATATTAGCTTTTTCAAATTCTTCTATTTTTTCATTTACAACTTCTAACATTCCTTTAGCTAGTAAATATGTAAAAGATTTATTTGTTACTTTATATGGTATATTAAATTTAAGTTTTAAAAATTCAATATCTTGATTGTAATAAGGTTTTAATTTACTAATAATATATTGTTCTAGTGTTTGAGTCTTTAAGATGCTACTGTCTTTTATAACAGATTCATACTCTTTGGTTTTATTTACAATATAATGATTTAATATATAAGACATGTAAGAATTTTTCAAACAAAAAGCTCTCTGCATTGCCTTTACGCTGCTATAAGGCTGCTCTCTTAAGGAATTTGCATTGGCTCCTTTAGTACAAGCTCCTAAATAGTTTGTGTCACTTTCTGAAATTTCTTCTGCTTTACCTTCTTTAATTTTATCAATAATTATCTTATAATCATTTTTTATTATTTCCAAATCTTTTTCTGGGATTTGAAATAATTTAATATAATTTATCAAATAATCCAGTCTTTCTTTATTAGGTTCATATAAATAATATATCAAAAGCATTAAAGCACATTTTTCATATACATGACTTTTTAGAAAATCTTCTTCTTTATAATCATTCATATAATTAATAATAGTAAGTACAAGCCTTTCTTTTGCTCGTAAATCACCGTTGTTTTTTATAGTATAAGGAGTAACTTTCAATTCTACACCAGCTTCATTAAAGTCTGCTTCAGATTTACTATTTATATCATAGAAAAAGAAATGTTTTTCTATTAATTGTCCTAAAGAGCCTTTTGATTTAGGATTATTGTAATATTCAAATAATATTGCTCTGTCTTCATTAGTAATATTAGGGTCATTTAATAATACATCTTTGAATGTTTTTTCTTTTAGTGTTAGAGCATAATTTTCAATGGAGTTACTTGATGTTTTGTCATAAGGTAATGTTTTCATTTAATTCCTCCTTTTATAATTTAATCTATTATATAACAAGATTATTAAAAGCTCAATAGTGTAATTTTTAATATTATATTTATATTAAAAGTAACATTTTTTTAATAGGTCTTGACAAATTTTTTAAAAAGAAGTACAATAATATTGTACGAGTACAATATATGTAGAGAGGAGGATACTATGAAAAATAATTTATTCAAAATAAGAATTAAAAAATTAAGAAATGATAACAACTTGAGTATGGAAGATTTAGCAGGAAAATTAAATACTAGAAAAAGTACTATTAGTATGTGGGAGAATAGTGATGTGATTCCTAGAGAAGAAATGCTAATTAAAATTTCTGAACTTTTTAATGTTTCAATAGATTATCTCCTTGGAAATGATAAAATGGAGGGAAAAACTCCAGATAATAGTGAACTTGCTTATTTGCAGAGAAGTTTAGAAAAGCTGGATATAGATAGGCTTAACAAAGCAAAAACAATCTTAAAAACAGTATTTGTAGATATTTTTGAAGATGAAGAAGGTGAAGATGATGACAAATTCTAAACCAAATTTTCAAAAAGCATATAAAAATGCTAATGAAATATTGGTATCTTCAAAAACTATAACTGAATTTCCATATAGTGCTAGTAAATTAATAAAAGAACAATCCGACATAGTTTGTAGATCTTTTGATAAAGCACAAAAATATAATGTTGATATTGAAGCTTTTGGTAGCAAATCTGCAGTCATTATAAACTTAGATAATAGAGATATTATATTTTATAATCAAAATGAAATTCCACAACGTGTAAAATTTTCTATGATACATGAATTTGGACATAGAAAAAATGGTCATGAATTTAAAAAAATGAGTGATGAAATTTATGGAATAGCAGAAGTTGAAACTAATTATTTTACAGCACAACTATTAATGCCAGAACAAATTTTAAGAGAATTTCAAAAACGTGGTAGAAGAATTGAAAAAAGTTTTCTTATGAACACGTTTGGAGTTTCAGAACAAGCTGCAATCAAAAGAATTGAAACTTTAAATAAAATAACATGGGAAAGATCTTTACTAGAAAAACAATATGATGATATCATATTGAATAAATATTTACCGTGGATTAATTCTATTGTTCCTAACAATATAGACTATTTATTTAGTGATGATGAAGCAAAACAACAAGAAAGGGAACTGTGGAAATACAAGTATTAGTATATAAAACTACAATAAGAAGAAAAATCGCTCAATGCAAACATTGAACGAAATTAAAAGAATTGGGCAATCCTTTTATGAATTCAATTATAGCATATTTCTTCTTAAAATTGCAAGTGGGCTGAAAGGAATTAATATTTTTGCAATTTAGTTATTTATATAAATATAAAATTTAAGGAGGAATAGCAATGAAAGCTATAAAAATTAAAATGCAACAAGGTTGCAAATATTCAGAAAATTTAACTGAAATCGATAAAATTTATTTAACAGGATGTACTAATGAAGGATATTTTGAAAAAGAAGTTTTGCATAACTATTTAAAAGAACATCCTGGTACAATTCAAGTAGATATATATCCATATCCTAATTTACAACCAGTTGTTAGTTCAAATGGTGAAAAATATGTTAGATCTGAAAAAAATTATACTGGTAGAGATAATTTATTGTGTCTACCAAGAGAGTAGATAGGAGTGTGGAATAGATGGCAAAGAACAAACCTATTGGTGATAACTCTCGAAAAGGAGCTGTAAGAAAAAGAACACAAACATACAATCCTAAAATTAATCGATATGTAAAAAGAAATAAAGAAAATGGTCAGTTTATGGATGTAAAATCAAATAAAATTAAATTTAAAGGTATTACAAAAGAAAAGTAAAATGTAAGGAAAAACAGTGAACAACTTAATTTGCTCACTGTTTTTTCTTTATCCCTCAAAACACCCACCAATTATCTGCACTCCATCAACAAAACCATTTCTATAATACTTCTCATTCCAATAACTTAGATAATCCATAAAATTCTTATCCAATATTTCTAATTGCTTCTTAACATATTTTTGATTTTGTTTAGGTACATTTTTTAAAATATTTTCAGACAACTCATCAAAATAAATATGATGTTTTTTATCTTCACCTGTTAAAGTACAAAATACTTCTTGTTCTCTAATACTAAGCCAATCTCTTAATATATCATCATTTACTTCTCTAAAATTACACATTTTTTATTTCTCCTAAAATTTAATTATAAATTAATTCTTTTAAAACAATTTCTTCAGCACTATTTTTAAAATTATTCATTAATCTTACCCATTCAAGTGGGGTACTCTGTTTTAACATTTCATCAACATTATTAGCTTTAGCCAAGTTTTTAACTATATTGTTTACTTGTAAATTTGCTTCTTTATCAATGGCTACAATGTGTTCTGTTAATGTTCCTTCTAACATTAACTCTGCATAATAACCTCTTTTATACTTTTTTAGATACTCAAGTCTTAAATATCCATATTTTCCAATTTGATAATTATCTAAATTATTATTTTTTATAGCCACATTAGGTATTAGATAATCATTTTCTCTATGATATTCTAATTTTCGTCTTGAATTTTCCATATAAAACCTCCTATAAAATTAATCATTTTCAAAATTATAATTTGCATATAATTTGTTCCAATCC
>CALVVS010000067.1 GCA_944363925.1 uncultured Bacilli bacterium
AAACGGTCTAATAATATTCCTATGCAAGTATTAGGATGGATTTCTCCTATTCAAAAAAGAGATATTTTAAAAGAAGCATTTGCTAACGCACTGCTTCCTAATTAATATTTTTTACGACTTTTTGGTCTCACATCATTGACAACTGCACAAATTTCATAAAAATATCAAACAAATGTAAAAAAAAGTAGAAATTAATCTACTCTTCCTCACTAATAACCTCATACTCTTTCAAAACATAATTAACCCCATCTTTTACAAAAATATACTTATATCTAGTCCCTTTGTTCTTTAACTTATCATAATTATTCTCATAAGCCGCTGTAAGCTTAGTCAAATCAATATCCTGTCCATTATCCGTCATATGCATATAATCGTTCGCATTAAAAATTTGATTTATTCCAAGTGGGTCAGTCGTTATATAATCACTTCTAATAGGGTCATAATAAAGCTTATTTAAAACTAAAGTAATTTCATCATTTTTTCTATTTATACTATACACCTTACTGTAAATAGGTTTTACCTGCATACCATCATGCGCGTGCTGACCAGTATATACAAACTTATTATTTACACTATCATACGTGTAAAGTACTCCATCGTTAACTTCACAGTTAATATTCGAAAAAGTTACTTCTTTATCAAACACTTTATCAATATACTTGCTGACCTCTTCACCAGATATTTCCTTGCAATTGTAAACACCTGTACATATCTTATTAATTGCCACCCTCACAATGCCATCCATGCCATAAGCATCTAGCGCATCAAGCTTATATTCATCCATAAAATTCTCCAGCTCTAAAGTAACCTCATCTAAACTCTGCTTTCTCTCAACCTCTTTTTCCACAACCTTAGTACCACTAAAAGCCATTATCATAATAATAAAAAGTAAAATAACAATAATAACTATCAAAATCAGCATCGGTTTGCGATTATCCTTTGGCGGCTTATTAACTAAATTCTGTAATTTTGGATTTGGTTCATATTCGTTCATCTCATTCATTTTATCTTCTCCTATTCCTAAGTTTACTCGTAAAAAGCTTATAAAAAATCCATACCGTACAAATGCCTCCTAATATTAAATAAATATAAAATATAAAAGGCAAATTATTATCCTTCTGCATAACTATTAAACTTGTTCCTAAAATATAAGCCACATCTAAAATAGTTATCATACATAAATGAACTAACTGTTCTAAATTCCTCATTTGATGTTTAGAATCATTAAGTTCAATATTAAATCTTAACTCCCCACTATTAACTCCTTTTAAAAAAGATAATAGTTCATTAGGAATATAAACAATATCTGTACTTCCTTCAATGCCTTTTTGTAAAAACTTCTTAACGCCGTCTTCATCAAATACCTTATTAGGTTTAATATGCGTACTTAGTATCTGCATCAAATTAATCTTAGGACTAACCCTTCGCAAAACTCCCTCCAGTACAATAATTCCGCGCATCAGCATCGTTACATCTTTAGGTAAACTAATATGATTATTCGAAAGCATAGCTAAAAAATCGTTCATAAAATCTTTAATATCGATATTATCAATATCTTGAGTTTTATTCTTCTCAAGAACTCTCTTAATATCATTTTTTAAAACCATATGGTCAGTAGTACCTCTAGTTTTACCAAAAGCAAGTAGTATATGAGAAACTTCCGTAACATCATCTTTCACAATCGCATAAATACACCGGCTAAGTAATTCCCGGTCACGTTTAGAAAGCCGGCCCATCATCCCAAAATCTAAATAAATTATTTTGCCATCCTTAATTTTTAAATTTTCCTCATGAGGGTCCGCATGAAAATAGCCATCATCCAAAGCCTGCTTAATATAATTAGCCGCTAACTTCCTACCAATCTCATTTCTATCATAACCAAGTTTATCAAGCGTTACAAAATCAGTTATTCTAACGCCATCTAAATATTCCATAACTAAAGATTTACTAGTAGTATACTCCCTATAAACCTTTGGGGACCGAATATAAAGTATATCTTTATTCTTTTCGTGAAACTCTTCTGTATGTGACGCTTCAATCAAAAAATTCATCTCTTCTTTAGCTGTCTCAAACATCTCATCGATAATATCATTAAAATTAAAAACAGAATCAAAAATCTTATCTATCTTAAGTAAAGAAATTATTTTTTTAAGTAGCTTAACATCCATAGCCATAAGTTCATAGATATTTTCCCTTTGAATCTTAATAACTACTTCCGTTCCGTCAATTAAAATAGCCTTGTGTACTTCGGCAATCGAAGCCGAACCAATAGGTACCTCATCAATCTCTTTAAATATTTCCTTAGTCTTACCATCATATTCTCTATCTAAAATTTCCAGTACCTTGTCAAACTCCATCGGTTTAACCTGATTTCTTAACCGCGAAAGTTCATCACAATACTCCTTAGGAATAACATCATCCCTCGAAGCTAAAATCTGACCTAATTTTATAAAAGTTGGTCCAGCCTCCTCGATAGCTAAACGTAATTTTTCTGGCGTCGCATTTTTTATTAAATCATACTTTTTAATAATGCGAACAATTTCTAATAGTCTACTTTTCCCATCAAGCATTTTTCTTAGCCCTTAATAACTTCATAATTTCTTTCTTATCTTCTTCACTAAGTTCATTAATTTTATCTACTAATTCATCCTTAGTTAACTCTGATTTTGAAATATTAATCGTCACACTTTCCTTCATTTTTTCATTTATTTTGTGCTTAAGCTCTTCATTTAATTCCTGTCCATGCTTATAAGCTTCCTCACCTTTTTTAAGTAATTCATCTTTTAAATCATTAGCTCTCTCACTTGTCATAACCATTGCTCCAAGTCCCATAAGCATAATATTTTCTAAAGTTTCCTTCATAAACACCAACCTTTCTTATTATCTATAATTATAACATTTATATTCTAATAAGTAAAACTCCTATTTTCAAAATTTCGCACTTAAAATTAATATTTACTTATACATACATAAATGTTAAAATTATCTTAGGTGATAAAAGTGAAAATAACTGTTTTAGGTGCTGGCGCATACGGTTGTGCCCTAGCCCAAATATTAAATGAAAATAAAAATGAAGTCTTTATGTGGACCCCATTTGAAAATGAAGTAAATGAATTAACTCAAAAAAGAACTACTTCAAAACTTCCAAACGTCAAAATAAATCAAAATATTAATATAACTTCTAACTTAGAAGAAGCTTTAAATAAAACTGAATTAATTGTTATTGCTATACCTACAGCCTTTTTATCAAATAGTATCAAAAAAGTCAAAAAATATTACCAAAATACCCCAATATGTATAGCAACCAAAGGTATCGAACAAAATACTAACTTGTTCGTCTATGACGTTGTTAAAAACATCTTAAAAACCGATAAAATAGCTGTCATTTCAGGACCTTCTTTCGCTATCGATATAGCCCATAATTATCCTGTTGGCTTAACCTTAGCTTGTCAAGATAAAGAAACCATCGAAATAACCACAAATGCCTTATCAAATAATCATTTCAAACTAAGAAAAAGCTATGACATCATCGGTACTGAACTTTGCGGTTCCATTAAAAATATAATAGCCATTGCCTCAGGCATCCTAGCAGGTCTAAACATGCCAGAATCCACCGCAGCCATGCTTATAACTGAATCTCTGCACGATATAAAAGCCCTCATCAAAGGTTTGGGAGGCGATGGTTCAACCGTTTTATCATATGCCGGCTTTGGTGACTTATTATTAACCGCCACTTCACCAAAAAGTAGAAATTACTCCTTTGGATATTTAATTGGCAAAGGCGCCACCAAAGAAGAAATCGATAACTATATTAAAAATACTACTATTGAAGGTTTATACACCCTAAAATCAATCATTGAACTAGTAAATAATAAAGATGTAGATATGCCAATTATCAATTTAATCAATCAAATAATCTATCAAAATAAAAACCCAAAAGAACTTATAAACTTTTTAATCAAAAAACCATAAAAGTCCTATTTTTCAAAATAAGACTTTTTTAATAAACAAAAAAATCTGAGAACTAATTTTCTTCAGATTTTATTTTTTCAATTTCAGTTTCGGATAAACCTGTAAGTTTTGTAATTTCTGATACATCCATTTTAGATTTAAGCATATTTTTGACTATTTGCTTAATTCCTTCATTAAGACCTTTCCTTTCTGCATACATAAGGTCAAGTTCGTGCTGCCTTTTATCTAACTTTTCACTATCATATTGTCCAATGATTTCTTCATCTTCGTTTAAATCTTCAATAATCTTTGCCATATCCTCTAAATCACTATCTCCTTTAGCTATTTCTCTAAGCTTTCTCTTACTAGTTATCTGAAACATAACTAATATTTTTTCAAGCTTACTTAAACTTTCTATTCCCATTTTATCATATTTATCTAAAGGTTTCGACATATTTATATGAATTCTTTGAAAATTTTCTTCATCGACAAACTTTCCTGTTTTATCTCTCATTTGAAAATCTATAAATATTCTATCATCAAATCTATTTATGGTATTAAAGTTTAACTGTATTACATCTATATTATCTATTTCATCTCCTCTAAAATATCTTCCATACATTAGTTTATGATGATATACATTATGTCTAGAAAGTTGACTTGCTTCCGCACTTTTATTGGCCTCAATATTGATGATGTTACCTTTTACTGTAGCTAGGATATCAGTTATTTTCTTTTTCTCCTTACTATTTTCAGCTGGAAGTTCTGTATCTAAAAATCTTAGATTTTCATAAATATAGCTTTCAGAATATAAAGTAACTTGGCTAATTATCATAGAAAGTGTCTTTCTAAAATCAGGGTGTTGGATAATTGCTTTAAATGGAGTATCAGACATTGCATCAATAAGTTTATCCGTATCTTTTTTTATTTTTATTTTAACAGTTGGCATCACATGCCTCCTCTCTAAGAGGTTACCCTCTATTATAAACATACGACGTAGAAATCGTATTTCCTTTTTTATCCATGAAAAAAATCAAAAACTTTTAATTTTCTGATTTTTAACTTACGACATATTATCAGAGTTCTCTGATAACTAAAAATCTATGATAAGACATACTTATTACTGGACAGTTTTTATATAATAAAAACAAGGGCTTTTGTACATTTTCCTTGTTTTAACTCTCATATTTGATGAAACAGCCTAATTTTGATATTATAAAGTTGTAAGAATACAAAAGGAGGCTGTTTCATGAATAAAGTATATAATAAAATTAATGATGTTGTAAATGGTTTTTATGATTTTTTTAAAAATTTTTCTAGTTCTAAAACTCTTTTAAATTTTATGCCAAAATTTTTATATTCTATTATAGATGCAGAATCTATTACTTATTCTAAAATTGCTTTATCTTTATTTTCTAGCTTTAATGGTAATATCAAATTAGATTCTCATACTAAAAGAATTTATCGTTTCCTTCACAACCCTCATTACAATATT
>CALVVS010000068.1 GCA_944363925.1 uncultured Bacilli bacterium
TTTGTTTTTTCCAGTCCTTGAAGGATTTATGTGGCTAAAGCCAATGGATATTATCCTCCAGTGCTTAGCATATTATACGTTCTTTATGTTCAAATGGTATATTATTATCAGCTAAAGCATTGCCTATTTTTTCTAGGCTTTCATAAATTACGGTATCTAATTCATCTTTTATTTCTTCTAAGACATTATAAATACTATCGTAAACTTCTCTACGCAAGTAATATAGTGATAAATCTTCTAATTCTGATTTAATTTGATAGGCTCCTAAATGATAAGCTAAAGGTGAAAATATTTCCATAGTTTCTAAAGCATTTTCTTTTTGTTTGAATTCGCTTTTATACTCCAAAGTACGCATATTATGAAGCCTATCAGCTAATTTTATTATAACTATTCTAACATCTTCTTCTAAACTGGTTATTATTTTTCTAGTATTAGTGGCAATTTGCTGTTCTCTAGAGGAAAAATTCATTTTACTTATTTTAGTAACTCCATCTACTAGATCAGCAATTGTTGGATTGAATTCTTTAGATAATTTGTTTTTATCCATAGTAGTATCTTCTATTGTGTCGTGCAGAAGGGCTGCACATATTGTATCAGGATCGGCTTTCATCTCTGATAATATGTAAGCTACAGATAATGGATGAATAATGTAATCTTCTCCACTCTGACGCTTTTGACCTTCATGAAGTTTACTAGCGCATTCAAAGGCTCTAGTAATAATTTCTAAAGATTTTTCATCATTGATGTATTTTTTTATATTTTTCATTAAATCGCTAAAACTCACTTCTTTCATAAATACTACCCCCACAAACTCACTTATAATTTATTGTTAATAATACTACCACCTTTTTTTATTAAATGCAATATTTTTTTTGATTTTTAACATATAACTATTCACTGATATATATTGTATTGATTTATTTTATTTTTATTGTTATATTAAAGATGAATATGGGGCGAGAGAAATGATTAATTTTATCATCTGTGACGACAATGAATTTTTTTTAATGGAAATTTGTAAGATTGTCGATGATTTTTGTTTAAAGAAAAAAATAAATTATAAGATTTATCCTTTTAAAAATTATGATTTTGAATTTTTTAAAGTTATGGATGAAAGTCTTGATAACAAAGTATATATTTTGGATATTGAGACGCCTTCTGGTAATGGTATTGATATTGCGAAAAAACTAAGGAGTAAAGATTTGAATTCTTTTTTGATTTTTATAAGTTCTTATACAGAGAAATATATTAGAAGAGTAGCGAATAGTGATGCGATGATTTTAGGATATATTTCTAAAAGAAAAAATTATAAAGATGAACTTAATAAAAGACTAAGAAAGATATTTAGATTAGGATTTCAAAAAAATGTGATTAGATTTAAAGATCAAGGTATTATTTATACTTTTGATATGCGGCTTATTTATTTTATTAAGGCGGATAGTAAAAAAAGAAGAAGCATTATATATTCACAAAGTGGCACTACAGAGGTTAGAATTACGCTAAAAAAACTTAAGCAAATTTTGGATTATAGATTTGAGTATTCACATAGAAGCTGTATTATTAATCACGAGCAGGTTATTTACATTGATACAGTTGTTAAATTAATTAAATTTAAAAATGGTATGACTACTGATTTACTATCTGATAGTTTTATTAAGAAGATAAAGTTACAACAAACGCAAATCCATTTCATGTAATAAAATGGTGGTTTCATGTAACTTTTTTTAGTATTTGCTAACAAATGTAAAAATGACATGATAGAATTTTTGTTGTAGTAAAGGTTGTGATAATGTGAGAAAAATTTGATCGATTATAATTTTGTAGTAAAAGGAGTTATAAAATGGTAGTTAAAATATTGGTTTCTGGAGATAAGGACAAAACTTTAGATGAGGTGTTTGAAGAGATGAGTCAATATTACAAGAGTATGAGACATTATGCTAGTTTATACAATAATTTTATTAAAGATATATTAGGATATAAAAATATGAGGGATTTGACTAGTAATGATATTGATTATTTTTATATTTATTTAGCAAATAAAACATATAGTGGTCATTTTTATAGTAAGGCTTATATAAGAAAGATAATGAATTTACTTAAAAATATTTTTGATTATGGTATTAAAAGAAGGTATACTGATACTAATTTGGCCGAAATAAAATTATATTTTTTGAAAAATATTGATTAATGGATAATTTATTATTATACTTAAATTGGTGATAACATGAGATTTATTAAGTATATATTAATGATTTTATTTTGCTCTTTAATGTTGACGGGATGTGGTAAGCGGACACTTAGTTGCAGTAAGACGACTAAATTAGAAGCAGGTCAAGTTATAGAAAAGCAATCAATTATTTTTCAGAATAATACACCTGATGAATATACGTCTAGTTTTGAATTTAAAATTAACGATAATTTTAAGGATTTTGAGAAAGGTCTTTTTGAAAGTTTAGAGTCTTCTTTTAAGAAATATGATAATATGAAAGGTATTAATTATAATATCCAAAAAGATAATAATAAATTTTTAGTTACTATTAAGTACGAGTATGATAAAATAAGTAGTAAGATTAAAGATAGTTTAGGTCTTTCTAAAAATGTTACTTTTACTAAAGTTTTGAATTCTTTAGAAGCGGATGGATATAGTTGTAAGCACTGATTTTTAAAGTGCTTTTTATATTAAAAATAATGAGTTTTTGACTCATTATTTTAATCCTAATTCCTTAAATATATTGTCTATTGTTGTAGTTTCGTTTGTATATCCACCAAGGTCTTTTGCTACTTTTTTATCTTTAATTCCTAGTGTAAGTGGTGTTCCCCACTCTGAATTATCATCGAAATAACTTAATGATGACAATACGTTTTGAAGGTCTTCACTATCCATTGTATCAATTTCTAACACATAAACTGGAAGATCATTTTTACCAGCATACTCATTAATTACTGGAAGATATTGTTCACAGTATCCACAAGTTGATTGGGTTAATACCATAACAAATGGTTGATCACTATTATATAAGCAGTCATACTGATCATAGGTTATTCTGGCAAGATTTGAATATTCTTCGTCAGTTTTGGTTTTACAAATGAATTTTACAAATCCAGAATCTTTTAGGAAGTCTGAGACTTTATTTTCTTTATTTAGATTTTTATTCAAGCCATATGTGACTTTACCTTTCTCAACTATAACTAAAGATGAATTGTCATATGATACTTTATCAGTTTTTAAGTCTTTTTTTATGGCTTTGATGTCAGAGTTTGACATTTCATCACTAAGATAATAAATACCACGTCCAGAATTTTCAGCGGCAGTATTTAAAGCTTCTTTTTCACTATCATTTAATCCGTCGGAAATAACAAGAGCAAATTTATTATCTTGTTTTGATAAACACTCATATTGTTTATAATTTATACTACCTAATTTGCTATAATCTTTATCACCTTTGACACTACAAGCAAAAGTTTTATCTGGTTCAGGCCAAAAGGCAATAAGTAGTATAACGGCTATAATCAAAATTATTGAAATAAAAAATATTAGCATTCTTTTGTTTTCGTTCATATTTTACCTCTTCTTTCCTTTTATATAATAACATATTTGATATATTTTATCTATATTTTGATATGAATTTTTAGTGAAATTGGTTATTTTTCGGTGTTTTTAGGGGATATTTTTTTATTAAAGGATATTTATGGTATATTATTATTTTTTTATTATATATTTTAATATGAAATATATAATGTTATTATGTAAGGGATTAATTATTGGAATTGCAAAAATTATACCTGGTGTTAGTGGGGCTATTATTGCAATGAGTTTTGGGGTTTACGAACGACTTGTCAGTATTATGTCAAAGCCAACAAAAATAAGGCTTAATGACTTAAAGTTTTTATTTTTTTTACTAGTTGGAGCAGCTATTGGTGTTGGGGTTATTAGTAAAGGTGTAAAGTGGTGTCTAAATGAGATGTATTTTTCAACTATGTTACTTTTTTCTGGTTTAATTATTGGCGGATTGTCTGATGTGATTGATGGGATAAAAAAAGACGGATTTCGGGTTACAAATATATTAGTATTTATTATTTGTTTTAGTCTTGTTTATTATTTAGTAAACTTAAATAGTTTAAGTATTTCTTTAAATAATAATTTTTTATTCTTTTTTATCGGAATAATTGAATCTTTGACGACAGTTATTCCGGGTATTAGTGGGACGGCAATATTTATGGCTTTTGGTTGGTATGAACAATTATTAGATATTTTTGATAAGATGACTAGTTTTAATTTTGATATAACGATTTTAATTTTCTTATTAGGGTTTATTATTAGTACAGTTATGGTATCTAAGTTTATTACTTGGTTATTTAATAGTTTTAAATCCATCGCATATACTGGAGTACTAGCTTTTATGATTTCTTCTTTATTAATTATGGGTGAAAAAGCTTTTTCTTATAGTTTTTCTATTTTTGATTTTATTTTAGGAATATTTTTATTTATTGTTGGAATTATTGGTACTAAAAAAATTAATTATCTTTTTAGCAAATTTTCGAATTAATAGCATATTATTTGTTAGAGGTGGAATATGGAAAAAAAATTACCAAAAGTATATGCGAATAAGATTGAAGGAAAGGCTGGCAACAACGAAGATATTTATTATTCTCACAATTCAAATGAAGAAAGAAGAGTTGATGTGCCATTAAAGGGTAAAAATGTTAATCAAAAATTAAATGAAATTTTTAATTCGGCTAATTATGTTTATAAAGCTGATGTTAAACTTACTTTAAAGGATGGTGTAGTAAATAAAAGAATTGTCGGACGAAATGCTACTCATTTAATTACAATTGATAATGAGTTAATTTCGTTAACTGATATTAAAGATATAGAAAAAAGCTAATTTTTGATTTACAATTTTATTCATGAAAGGTAGGTATCTTTCATGTTTTTTTGTGCATTATTATATCATATAAACTATTTCTATTTCATAAATATCTTGTCTAAATAGTTATAAAATACGTAGTTTACTTATATTTAAAATCAATATATAATCAAAATAAAGGAGGGGGACGTATAGATTTAAGTATTATTATGATGATGGAACTAGTGAAGTTTGTAATGTTAAAACAAATGAAATTGTTGATTATATAGGCTTAAATGAAAAAAAATATATATAATTTTGTATATTGATATTTTCCTTAATTTAAAAACTAAATTTGTGTGCCAATATGTTGCCAACAAATTTTATATGTAAAAAATTTATTGAATAAGAATTATTTTATAACACAATAAAAGTCCTTGAAAATCAAGGACTTTATAAACTAAATGGTCGGGAAAACAGGATTTGAACCTGCAACCCCCTGGTCCCAAACCAGGTGCTCTACCAAGTTG
>CALVVS010000069.1 GCA_944363925.1 uncultured Bacilli bacterium
CTATTGACAAATATTCAAAATATAGTATAATTTATATTGTCTACTAATTGCGGATGTAGTTCAATGGTAGAACCCCAGCCTTCCAAGCTGATTACGGGAGTTCGATTCTCCTCATCCGCTCCAGAGATGAATCTGCTCGAACTTTCGAGCATTATGATAAATAGCAAACTCAGAAATGAGTTTGTTTTTTTGTCTCGAACTCTCGTAATTAGCTTGGAAATACATTATTGTAAATTTTTTCCAAATAATTAAAAAGCCTTTAAACAAACGTGTGTTCGCGATAAAATAGACGCGGTGATTCAAATGAAAAGAACTTATATATGTATAGATCTAAAAAGTTTCTACGCTTCAGTAGAATGCATAGAAAGAGGTTTAAACCCTTTAAAAACAAACCTTGTTGTTGCCGATAAAGAAAGAACCGAAAAAACCATCTGCCTTGCTGTAAGCCCGTCTTTAAAAAAATATGGAGTAGGGGGTAGAGCTAGACTATTTGAAGTCCAAGAAAAACTAAAAGAAATAAATAAACAGAGAAAAAATCAAATTTCAAATAAAAAGTTCACAGGTAAATCCTTTGACGTCAGCGAACTAAAACACGATAAAACTAAAGAAATAACCTTTATAATTGCTAAACCTCAAATGTCCCACTATATAGATATTTCCGCCAAAATCTACAATATATATCTAAAATACATATCTAAAGAAGATATACTTGTCTATTCTATAGATGAAATTTTCGCCGACATAACAGACTATCTCAAATACTATAATCTAAATTCAAAAGAACTAACCACCAAAATAATAAATGAAATCTATAAACAAACAGGTATTACCGCTACTGCCGGTATTGGAAGTAACCTTTTCTTAGCTAAAGTAGCTATGGACGTCATAGCCAAACACATCAAACCCAATAAATATGGAGTTAGAATAGCCGAACTTGACCAAAAAACTTATAGAGAAAAATTGTGGAACCATAAACCCCTCACTGATATATGGCGTATAGGCAAGGGAATATCAAATAAATTAGAAAAATATGGTATTTACACTCTAGGTGACATCGCTAGATGTTCTATTCAAAACGAAGACCTACTGTATAAACTATTTGGAGTAAATGCCGAACTTTTGATAGACCATGCTTGGGGATATGAACCATGTACTATCAAAGATATTAAATCATATACCCCAAAAGTAAAAAGCCTAACCTCTGGCCAAACATTAGAAACTCCTTATAATTATTGGCAAGCTAAATTAATAATTTGTGAAATGGCCGACCAACTCGCTCTTGACCTTGTTTCCAAAAAACTAGTCACAAGTAAATTAACACTTACAATAGCTTATGATATTCAAAATGTAAACAATTATAAAGAAAAACTCCCAGAAGGTTTTTATGACCGAGAATTTCCTAAACTCGCACATGGTATAGTCACAATAAACCATAAAACTTCATCTTCCAAAATAATCATGAACACTTTCGTCAAACTCTATAATAAAATCATTAACCCAAAATTATTCGTCAAAAAAATTAATCTAACAGCCATAGATGTCACAAGCGAAAACCTAGAAAAAAATAAAATAAACTATTGCCAGTTAGACATATTTACAAACCCCAAAATCCAAACCAATCTCTTAGAAGCTAAAAAAAGAGAAGAAACAAAAGAAAGAAAACTTCAAAAAACAATTTTAACCATCAAAAGAAAATATGGAAAAAACTCCATCTTAAAATTAATGAGCCTAGAAAAGTATGCCAAAGCCAAAAAAAGAAACGAACAAATAGGAGGACATCATGCCTAATTATAATGACATCATAAATATAACGCGCCCTATATCCAAAAAAAGAAAACCCATGTCGGTTAAAAAGCGTTCAGCCCAGTTTGCCCCATTCAAAGCCCTAAAAGAGTATCAAGAAAAAATAAACGAAATTGATAAATTAAATAATAAAATAGATAATCAAACCACAAAAATAAACATCAATATCTCTAAAACTTGAAGCCAACCAAAAGCTAGTATATAATTTAATTAGAGGTGATCATATGTATCAACAATCTTTATTTGAAGTACCTACAAGCGAACCGCTCGCATCCAGAATGCGGCCAAAAGACTTAACTGAATTTGTCGGGCAAACCCACCTAATTGGTGAAGGTAAAATCTTAAGAAAAATGATTGAAAAAGACAACATCTCCTCAATGATTTTTTGGGGTCCACCTGGCGTTGGCAAAACCACATTAGCTAGAATAATTGCCCATGAAACAAAATCGAAATTTATAACCTTTTCCGCCGTAACCTCAGGAATAAAAGAAATCAAAAAAGTCATGGAAGAAGCCCAAAATAGTAAAGCCTTAGGTATAAAAACCATTGTTTTCATCGATGAAATTCATAGATTTAATAAAGCCCAGCAAGACGCCTTCTTGCCTTTTGTCGAAAAAGGTTCAATAATATTAATTGGCGCCACCACCGAAAATCCATCATTTGAAATCAATAACGCCCTTTTATCAAGATGTAGAGTCTTTGTCTTAAAAGAGCTAGAAGAAAACGATATCATAACCCTTTTAAAAAGAGCCTTAACCGACGAAAGAGGCTATAAAAATAAGCAAATAAATATCACAGATGAAAGCCTAAAAATAATTGCCAACATCGCTAACGGTGATGCTAGAAACGCCCTAACAGCCTTAGAAATGGTTATAACAAACGAAAAAGAAAACAATAGACAAATAAATATAACCAAAGAAACCCTAGAAACCATTTTAAATAAAAAAACATTACTCTATGATAAAAATGGCGAGCAGCACTATAACATAATATCTGCTCTTCATAAATCAATGCGCAACTCTGACCCCGATGCCGCCGTTTACTGGCTTGCTAGAATGCTAGAAGCTGGTGAAGACCCGCTATATATTGCAAGAAGAATTACGAGATTTGCCGCCGAAGATATTGGCCTCGCCGACACAAATGCCTTAAACGTCGCCATAAACGTTTATAAAGCCTGCCATTATATTGGTATGCCTGAGTGTAACGTTCATCTATCCGAAGCTGTTATCTATATGTCACTGGCCCCAAAATCAAACTCCTGTGACGTTGCCTATAGATTAGCCAGTTTCGATGCTAATAATACAATGGCAGAGCCAGTCCCACTCAATCTGAGAAATGCCCCAACCAAACTAATGAAAGACTTAAACTATGGTAAAGGCTACAAGTTTGCCCACGACACTAAAGAAAAATTAACCAATATGGAGTGCCTTCCACAATCATTAAAAGGTAAACAGTACTATAAACCAAATAATCAAGGTAATGAAATAAGATATAAAGAAAGACTAAATAAAATAAAAGAATGGAAAAAAGCCCATAGAGAAACGCATAGAGAAAACTAAAAAATACTCCTTAATTAAGTGAGTATTTTTTAACCAGGAAGCGCGCACACCAATATCAAATGTATAAAAGCTAAAACCATAATCATAAACGATTTAAAATGCGTATACCCTTGAAATCGCATCGTATAATTTGTAATAAATGGGCAAGATAAGCCCGCATAAATCATAAACATAATAGCTGAAACTAAATAACTAGTAAGGCTCAAATCTTTTAAATAAATAAACCAAAATAATACGCTAACACCAAGTAAACAAACAGTCAAAAACCATTTAAATACATCCATTTTTTTATCTTCCTTTAACACGCCAATAGACTTAGAACGTAAATTAGAACTCTTAGAACATTTTGACTTATCATAAGCTAAAAGCGGTAAAAATATCATCGGCAAAAGCATCAAACCAATAGAATATCCTAAATCTTTATTAAATCTTTTGCCAAGCTTAAATAAAAGTATAAAATGAAATATAATATTTACAAAAGGTACAATATATAATAAACTATAAAGCCCATTTCCCAAAACATCCTTGACTAAACAAACTATATTGTAAATCGGAATTAAAGCTAATTTTTTATTCCTCTTGGTCTTTTTAAAAATGCCCCATAAACAAAATGCGTAAAACACATAAATTAAAACAAATATTCCAAGACCACTTAAAATATATGTTAAATTAGGCGTATATAGGTAACCAAAATTATCAAATAAATTATTAATCTCCCCGTAATATGCAAAATCACCTGAAGCATATAAAACAGAATTTTTATTAAGTACCGCAATCTTATAATAAGCACCTTCACTTACATCTAAAGAAAACTTAGAAAATAAATTAAGCCTTATCTTATCAGTTTTATTAACATCTGCATTATTTTTTAAAACATCCTCACTCATCTGCCGAAAAAAATCATCTCGTACATAGTCATCACTAAAAGTAGTATAACTCACTAAATATGGGCAGCTCTCGACATTAGAAATCAAAAATATCTCGGTACCTTCATATTTCTCCTCAGCCTGTAAATCGATAAGCTCGCATCCTTTACTTTCCATATAATTTTTAAACTCTAAATCATTTATTACATCCGTTGAAAAACCATTTTTAATAAATAAAATAATAAAAGCAATCAAAATCACATTAAAAAAGACTGTAAAAAATATTCCAACCTTAAAACCATTATTTTTCATATCTACCATCCTTACCATTACTCATATTAATTATATCATAACCATAAAAGCACCGGTAATAAAAAGATAAAATTGTGTCAACATTTGTCGAAGTAGAGCCAATCTAAGCCGAAATATGATATACTTGATATAGAAAAAAGATAGTAGACCTATCTTGATTCGACAATTAACTTAATAGCAGTTCGTTCCTCGCCATCGATAATAATATCGGTAAAAGCTGGAATACATATTAAATTTTTTCCACTAGGAGCTACAAACCCCCGCGCAATTGCTACCGCTTTAATAGCTTGATTCAAAGCTCCCGCTCCAATTGCCTGAATTTCTACAGTTCCTTTCTCGCGAAAGACATTAGCTAAAGCTCCAGCCACTGAATTAGGATTGCTTTTAGCCCGTACTTTAAG
>CALVVS010000070.1 GCA_944363925.1 uncultured Bacilli bacterium
AAGGTTGATAGCGTAGAAGTAATTAGAAAAGGTAAAGTTAGAAGAGCTAAACTTAATTATTTACGTGACCTTAAAGGACAAGCAAAAATTAAAGAAAGAAAATAAGGTCCTAAAAACCTTATTTTTTGTATAAAGGGGGAAAAGTATGGAAGAAAAAAATAATGAAAAAAACGAAAGTAAAATAAGTAAATTCTTAAAAGGTACTGTCCCATATATTGTTATAATTATTGCTGTCGTTTTAGTAAGAAGCTATATTATAACACCAGTTCAAGTTGAAGGACTATCGATGTATTCAACCTTAGACAATAAAGAAATACTATTATTAAAAAAATATGATAAAAGCTATCAAAGATTTGATATAGTTGTTTTTAATTACAATAACGCCAAACTAATCAAAAGAGTAATTGGTCTGCCTGGTGAAACCGTCGAATATAAAAACGGTAAACTATATATCAACGGTAAGTATGTCGCTGAATCATTTTTAAATAATAATGTCACAGCTGATTTTACTTTAGAAGAATTAGGTTATGATAAAATTCCTGACGGTTATTACTTTGTCATGGGTGATAATCGTACTAACTCTACTGATAGCCGAATTATCGGTCTAATTCCAAGTGAAGATATCGAAGGTACCACAAACTTCGCCATCTTTCCCCTAGATAAAATAGGTGTCTTTAATTAAGCAACTTAAAAGGTTGCTTTTTTTCGTGCTTTCACCTCAAAACAATGATATAATAAATATGAGGATGATTTTTATGATAAGTATTGTCTACGAAAGTAAAACCGGCCATACCCTAAAATATGCCCAAATGTTAAGCCAACAATTGCACCTTCCGTATTATTCCATCAAAGAAGCTGAAACAAAATTAAATGATCATGACAAAATAATTTTCTTAAGTTGGATATGCGCTGGTAAAATAAAAGAAAAAAATAATATGGATAAAAAATATCACATAATATGCTATGGCGCTGTTGGAGCCTACCCATATAGTGATAATTATCTAAATGAATTAAAAACAGCTAACAAAATAGATAAACCACTTTTCTATCTAAGAGGCGGTATTGATTATCAAAAACTAAGTCTTCCTAAAAAAATACTCATTAAAATAGTGGGTAAAACTATAAAAAATCCTAGCGAAAAAACCAAAGAAATGTTTTCCAAAGGTTATAGCTTTGTATCATTAGAAAACTTAGAAGAAATAATTAAATTCATGCAAATAAAACATATTTAAAAAGGAGCCAGTAAAATGATTTATTTTTTAACCCTAACTATTATCTTCGCCATAACAATAATAATCTCAGCCTTGTTTATAACATTAGATAACAAATTTAACCTTAAAGCAAAATACTTTAATCTAGTCACCAAAAATAAAATCTTATATTATTTAATATTCATAATTTGGATAATTATTTTATTCATCTTATTAATGATAAGCTTTCCAATGAATAACTATAAATTAATAATTTTAGTTGTCTACTTTGCCATATTTATAAATATATATAATCATAAACCAAACTGGAAAATAGCCCAAAAAAATTATCATAAAAAAAGCAAATAAACTATAAATACCAAAAGGAGGTATTTTTATGCATATAGATAAAATAGCCAAAGAAATAAAAAAAGGAAATTTAGTCATTATCCCAACTGATACCGTATATGGAATTTCTGCTGATATGACAAATGAAAACGCTATAAATAAAGTATACATCTGCAAACAAAGAGAAAAAAATAAACCCTTAATTTTATTAGTCAGTAATAAAGAAATGCTAAAAAAATATACCAAAAACCTAACCCCTTTAGAAAAAGAAATAATTCAAAAATACTTGCCCGGTAAATTAACTATATTACTTCCAAAAAATGATAACGTTAGTGCTAAAATAACTGCCGGAAGTAATTTGGTCGCAGTTAGAATGCCAGATAATAATGAACTTATCCAAATAATAGAAAAAGTAGGCAGTCCTATAATCTCCACAAGCGCGAACATCTCAGGTGAGAAAACTATTACAAATCCTAAAGAAATAGATAAAGAACTATTAAAATATATCTCTTATGTGGAAGGTGCCGGCACCATCAATAATGAACCATCTTCAATTATCAAAATAGAAAATGAAAAAATTATCATCATCAGAAACGAAAGTGTTGCTAAACAAATATTAAAAGATTATCCAAATAATATTTTAAAATAAATAGTCTATTAAGGAGCTAGTAATATGAATTTAATAGAAAATGAAAAAAAGAATTCTGAAAAATATAAACTTTTAGAAGAAGTAATAGAATATAAAAACCAAAAAGTCAAAATCGTCAAATTAACCAGTGATAATGTATCAAAAGTTGAAGCGATGATTTCTACAGACTCAGATTACAAAAAAACTGAAATTGGTGAAGATGGAATTGTTTATAAACAAGATGGAACGATAAAATATATCGGTTCTAGTAAATATTGGATATTACAGTTGAAAGAAATAATTGATAATAATATATTATATTCTTCAAAAGGTTTCTCTTATGAAGATATTATTGGAAATATCATTATTGCAGTAGATAACGAAAATAGTACCCATTTAAACTCTGATAAAATAGGAAGAATTGCTGTCAAAAATAGAATACTATCTTTATCAAGAAAAGAATTCAAACAACTATTAAAAGATAAGAAAAAAGAATATAAATTACTAAACTTTATTCAAACTCCGCAATATAAAAGTGAAAAAAATCATTTTTCATTTGCTACTAAATTTTGCCATTATGTAAGTCTAATTTTATTTAAAGGAACAGAGTATGAAGATAATTATTCAATATATGATAACGTCCTACAAAAATCACTAAGTAAATATATTAAAAGATACTTAAACTTAGATATTGATGAAAAATCTTTTAAAAATAATTATAAAAAATATATCGAATACATAGATAACATCAGAAGTCAAGCTGAAAAAATTTATGGTAAAAAAATAAGTAGAAATGGATTTGACCATTTACTTTGGTATTATCATAAAGGTAGATAAATAAAACTATAGAAAATAAAATTTCAAATACTAGGAGGTAATTAATGCAAAATTATATTTGTAAAATTGCTACTATAGAAGAAATGAATACAAAATGGGATTACGAAATATCAAAAGCTAAAAATAACAAAGATAATTGGCTTGTTTGGAAAAAAGAAAATATTAAAAATTATCAAAATGGTAAAATTATTCCTTACTATGGAATTCTTAACGGACAAATAATATGTGAAGCAACTGCCATATTAACTAACGACATTATTCAAAATAGTGATAAATTAGTAGATAATAAAACTGTATATTTAACTGCCTTTAGAACTAATAAACCATATGAAGGAAAAGGATATTTTTCTAAATTGTATAAATTTATGGAAGATGATTTAAAAAATAAAGGATACACATTACTAACATTAGGTGTTGAACCAAAAGAAGTTAGAAATTACAAAATTTATCATCATTACGGTTTTGATCAATTTATAAAAAGTGGTATTGAAGTATATCCAGATGGAACAAAAATAAATGTAAATTATTATGGTAAAAAGTTAAAATAAAAATATGATATAAAAATACCTGAATAGTCAGTTATAAAAAAATTCATAATGAAAAAATAGTATAGGCTCATTGCCTTTTTGTATAGGAGGATGGTTATGAGAAAATGTTTAAGATGTAATATAGAAATGGTTGAAAATTTAGAATTTAAAGTAGAAGGAGGAGCATATGGTTTAAAAGTAACACAACAAGGAATTTTTAAGGATAATTTAGGTAAAATTAAATGTGCTGTTTGTCCAAAATGTGGTTATACTGAAACTTATATTCAAGATACTTCTAAAGTGAAAGAATTAACATTAAATAAAAAAGAAAAGTAATTCAAATATTAATTTGAAAGGAGTAGGCATTATGAAAGATAGTAAATGGAAGATATTCCAAATTGTTCAATTTATATTATTTTTAGGTATTAGCGTATTTTTATTTGTCAGAAAAGTCGATGGAAGCGGAGCAGAAAATACAGCAGATGTAAAATTGATAAGTTTGACTATATGGTTAGGATTTTATCTGTTTTTATTAGCTCTTGAATATGGAATAAGATTTTTAATAACAATAAATAAAAAATAAAATTTTAATTTTGTGATTTATTAAATAAATAGTAATATTAAAGTGAGGATTGATTATGAAAAAAATAGTATTAACTGTTGCATGCGTAGTTATGATTTTAGGACTAACTGGGTGTGACAAATCAAACACAGAAGTTAGTGAAACAGAATTAAACAAAGTTAACGAACAAATAATTGAATATTTTTCATCTGAAAATGTAGAATATGATAATTTAAGTTTTAATTATGTTGATTTAACTAATAAAAAAGTTGTAGTTGGTTTGATAGATAATAGTAAAAAGCAACAAGATAAGTTTAAAAAACTTGTTATTAACTCAAAACTTATAGAATTTGTCAAAGGTGAAAACTTAATAGACTATAATAACCAATAATTCAAATTATAATTTTGTGATTTGCTAAAAGAATAGTAACTCGTAAGTAAACCGTAGGTATGTTTTTTCAAAAATAAACCTGTGGTATGTGGAAAAGAAAGAATTTTTATGCTAAATTGTTAATGAAGAGGTGGTAAGTGTGGATAAAGTAAAAATAGGTCAATTTATTGCAGATTGTCGCAAGGATAAAAAACTAACTCAAGAAGAGTTAGCAGAAAAATTAAATATAAGCAAAAATGCAGTTAGCAAATGGGAAAGAGGAATTTGCTTAATGGATATGTCGCTTTTAAAGCCATTAAGTGAAATACTGGGTGTTAGTGTAAACGATATTTTATCAGGTGAAAAAATACCAGAAGATAAGATAAAAGAAAAATCAGAAGAAAATATTATAAAATTATCTGAATTTAATCACTATAAAAGTGTTACTATTGGAACTATATTT
>CALVVS010000071.1 GCA_944363925.1 uncultured Bacilli bacterium
GTCATAAGCAATAAGTCCTTTCGTATAGATTTTGTTTTCAATTAATATTTTATACGACTTATTGCTTTTTTTCTAGTATACTGGTCTCACATCAATTGTAACTCTACAATATTTTGTTATATAATTTAAATTATAAAATTGTAATATATATTTACAAATGATATAATATATTGGATTGTTATATTAAATGTTGGAGGTAGTTATGAAAATATTAATAATTAATATTCCTACTGGGAAGGAAGATGACAAACAATTTATGTCATTTATTAATAATGTATATATTCCCGGACTCAACAAAAATATAAATATGGTGAAAGATAAAAATACTGAAGTTACTCATCGTTTTTGTGAATGGGGATTAGGACCGGTTGATATGGCTTATTGTAGATATATGGATCATTTAGCACAACCTATGGTATATTATGCTGCTAAAAATGCAGAAAAAGAAGGGTATGATGCAGTTATTATAAATTGTTTTGGTGATCCTATGCTATGGGAATTAAAACAAGCCTTAAATATTCCAGTTATAGGTTTGGGAGAAGCATCTATGATGTATTCGTTAAATTTAGGATATAAATTTGGTATAGTAAGTATTTCACCATATAATAATTTTGAAATTGAAAAAACGGTCGAAAAATATGGTTTAAATAAACGATTTGTTGGATGTGAACCTATTACAAGTTGGGAAAAAGGAGATCAAATAGAAATTGAAGAAACAATAAATGCTTTTACTCAAGCTGCCAGGAAGTTAATCGATAAGGGAGCAGAGGTAATAATTCCAGGATGTTCTGTTACTTCATTTAAAATTAGATCAATTAAAGGAATAACCGAAGTCGATAATGTTCCGATTGTAGATATAATAGGTGTTGCAATTAAACAGGCTGAAATGCTTGTTTCAATGAAGAAATCCGGAAGTAGCTGGATTAGTAGAAAAAATTTATATCATCAACCTAATATAAAAACATTGGAAACAGCAGATTATCTTTTAAACAATGAAAATTTGATATTTTGGGATATAAAATAATTAAGGAGGTAAAGAATGGAATATAGAGATATTTATGATAAAAATAAACAATTAACTGGTAAAACTTTTGAAAAAAGTGAGGGTGTTCCAGAAGGTTATTTTTATTTAATGGTAGTTTGTTTTATGCAAAATAATAAAGGTCAGTTTTTAATGCAAAAAAGAGTGCCAGAAAAAGATGGTAAATGGGCAACGACCGGAGGTCATCCTAAAGCTGGAGAAAATTCACTTATTGGGATGATTACCGAAATAAAAGAAGAACTAGGTATAAGTGTAAATCCAAATGAGTTACAATTATTTAAAGAAGCAAAAGGAAAAAATTCATTCTGCGATTTATATTATTTAAAAAAAGATATAGATATAAAAGATATTACTATCCAAGAAGAAGAAGTAGAATCGGTCAGTTGGCTAACTTTAGATGAAATCAATAATTTATTTGAAAATGGACAATTTAATAAAGGGCATTACATGATGTTGCAAGATTGCTTGAAATTTTTGAATAATAAAAATGATTAATTTGTTAGATTAATCATTTTTTATATACTTGTTTATATCAATATTTAATTTATTTTGTTTTAATAAAAATTTTATTTTATTAATATAATCTTTATATTTAATAGTTGTTATTGAGAAAGAAGAATTTAAAATAGTTAGTATATGTTTAATTTGTTTTTCTGCATATTGATTAGATAACTTAGTAAATTGTGGATAACATTTTTTTACTTTTTTTTGCACCATACCTATATACGAAAAAATGTTCAGATGCTCATCAGTAAACTCTAAACTAGTTAAACTGTTGTTTGAACGTCTCATATAATGATATAAAGGATGACCTATAACTGTATAGATATTTATTTTGTTAAAAATATTCCACATAAACATTCTATCTTCATTAACACGATAATTTAAAAATTTTTGATTCATTAAACTTTCTTTTGTAAATAATTTACCCCAAACAGCAAAAGCAATTTTATCTTCTAGATACTCTTTAATTAAAGTATTCTTTTTATAGACTACTAATTCATAGTCATTATAAGCATCAAAAATATCACCATTAACATCGTTAACGTTAATGCTACATCCAACAACATCAGCATTTGTATTTTTTTGGGTTTTTAATAACGTTTCAATAAAATTTTTTTCTATATAGTCATCACTATCTACAAAACTAATATAACTGCCTTTAGCTTTTTCTAATCCAATATTTCTACAAATACTTGGACCACTATTTTCAATATTAATAACAGTAATACGTGTATCACTTTTCGCATAATTATTGCAAATTTTTAAACTATTATCTGTAGAACCATCATTAATTAAAATAATATCTAGATTTTTATAGCTCTGTTTAATGATAGAATCTAAACATCTATTTAAATAATTTTCTACATTATATACTGGTACAATGATTGTTACTAAATCCATAGGAAATCCCCCTTTTTATTTCTTCTATTATATTTTTTATATCAAAATCAAAATTATTAGTATTAATAACTATATTATATTCGTTATATGGTTTATATTCTACTGTTGTTTCAACTTTTAAGGCATCTTCATATTTTTTATGTTCTCTATTAATAACACGATTTATTCTTTTACTTTTATCAGCAGTCATCAAAATTTTATAATTTGCTGTATTGAATAAATTTAGTTTTTCGCAAGCAAACCAATCAATTAAAGGTATAACTTCTGCTTGATTTAAATTATTTATAATATTCAGTAGACATTTATCTAAATAATTTATAAATGCTTTGTGAATTTTTTTATTTTCTTCATCATTAAAAAAGCAAGCATTTAATACTGTTTTTAAAGGTATATTTTTCTTAAATATATCTTTCATATATTTAAGAAAATAAGGATTTTTAATAATGTATTTTTCTATAACATCATCAACGGAAACATGAACAAAAGTTGGATCAAGTGCATTTATATTTTTACATAATTCACTTTTACCTGTACCACCATAACCACTTAAACAAATGTACATCATTTTTTTATCAAACCTTTTGCTTTTCTATCAGTATTTTCTAATAAATGTCTGTTAATAACATTTAAAACAAAGTCATATTCTTTCTCATCATCAGTCATATGAAATACATTATCAAAACTATAATTTTCTACTTTAGTTTTATATTTTTTTCTTATGAATTGTTTTAAATTTTCTATATTTTCGTAGATGAAGGTATTTTTACGCTCAATATATTTTTTTTCAGATGGTGGTAATAATAAATATAATATACAAATTTGATTAGAATCATATTTATCAACCATTATATCTGCTTTATAATCACTATATCCCGGTTTACCAGTCCCAGTATCTAACGCATAAATATCTTTTATAAACTGTCTATAATCCTTAAATTCCACATATTCTAATGATTCTATAACAGCAAACTTGCTAATATCATTAATTGCCTCTTCAAAAAAAGGATTCATAGCATTCCATAAAATTGCAATACTTTTCATAATCATACCTCCCACAGTTCTGCTATACAATGTAATCGCTTAAATTATTTTTATTACTTGTTTGCCATTTAAATCTTCTTAATTTTTTGTCAGTACAATAAGCACAAAAGTCGCAAAAGTGCTCTAAATATTCAATTAACTCATCTCCATTTTGAAAATCCTCAATTTTTTTAAAATCATTTTCTGTAGTTTTAAAATTTGAATTACACTTTTCATTTAAATATTGTATTAATAAAGGATATGAACATCTAGAAATAAATCCATCTTTTACAAAAGGAAAATACCTTCCATAACATAAATCATTTGCCTTTTCCGGATCATTAACTTTTTCTGTTGTTAAACAAGTGTGAAATTCCCGAATTAGTAAAGTTTCATCTTTTTGCTTACAACCGTTTCCAAAGAAAAATTTAATGTTTTTATCGTTTAAAAACTCCACAATTTTATTAGCCATTTTATAGGTTGGTTGATATAATGATATATTAAAAAACACATTATTATTTTTTATACTTTCTATTAACTGTTCATCCATCTTTGGAATTAAAAGTCCATTAGAAACTAATGCAATTTTTGAATTAGGGAAATATTTTCTAGCAATAGGTAGAATTTTCGATAATTCAGAGTGTAATAATGGTTCTCCACCCATTAATCTTATTAAATCAACATTAACCAAATTTGATAATTTTTTTATGTCATTTTTAAATTGATCCACACTAATTTCGTATTTATCACAAATATTCGAAAAGTGAGTACACCCTTTACATTTTAAATTACAATGATTAACTAAATTAATTTCTATATATCCCATTAGTGGTTTTTCCATCAATGAAAATTCCCGAATGTTATTAATAATATCATTTTCTATGTCAAACTGATCTAAAATGTATATTGTTTCAATGCCTTGTTTTTTTAGTTGCCTAGAATATTTTGTAATGAAAATAGGTGCTTCTAAAATAAGAATAGAAACTTTATTGTCAAGAATAACTAACTGTTCTAATTTACTGATTGTTCCTTTATAAATATATCCTTTACTTTCTAAACAATTTATAACCATATCATTATATTTAGTGTCCCCCACTATATAAAATTCACTATATTTCATATAACAACCCCTCACTTCATAAATATAGACCATATTATAATCAATTTTAACTAAAAGTCAAGTGATGAGCTTTAAAGGATAGTGTAAAATAGTTTTGGGATAAAGTATACAAAAAGGAAGACCTTTTGTTAAAATGTAATTGACAAAAACATT
>CALVVS010000072.1 GCA_944363925.1 uncultured Bacilli bacterium
CGAATATTCCTAACTGCTGCCTCCCGTAGGAGTTTGGACCGTATCTCAGTTCCAATGTGTCCGATCAGCCTCTCAGCTCGGATATGCATCGTTGCCTTGGTGAGCCATTACCTCACCAACTAGCTAATACACCGCAAGCCCATCCCAAAGCGAAGCCGAAGCTCCTTTTAGCATCAGAGGTTATCCTCCGATGAATCATCCGGTATTAGCTATCGTTTCCAATAGTTGTCCCAGACTAAGGGGTAGGTTACCCACGTGTTACTCACCCGTCTGCCACTAAGTGGGAATCCAAATCCAATTTTGTGCAAGCACGCAATCTTCAATGGGCCACTTCGTTCGACTTGCATGTCTTAGGCATGCCGCCAGCGTTCATCCTGAGCCAGGATCAAACTCTCCAAAAAAATAAAAACTATATTTTAGTTTTGAATTTGTTATTTAATCCTAACTATTTATGAATTGACATTTTGCTCAGTTTTCAAAGATCATTCATACCACTTTGCAGCGGTACTTCAAATATACCAAACATACTTTACAAAGTCAAGCGATTTTTTAAATTTTTTCATTTTTTTCAAAACCATTTGACTTATTAGAGGTTTCCCTCAAAAAGTACTCACTTAATATATCAGAAGCACTACCATAAGTCAACACTTTTTTTCAATTTTTTGTATTTTTTTGAAATTTAGTGTCTTCTTTCGTCGAGTGCATAAATAATATAACACTTTTCACGTGCTTGGTCAACAAAAAAATCAATTTTTTTTAATTTTTTCATTTCCTATCTATAATATATTAATAAGCGCAAAAAAAATGATTACTTTTTTTGTAATCTTTGATATTCTTCCCCATATTTCAAATTAGTTTCTAAATCAAACATTGAAGCCCCAGATTGATAATCTGTAATAAGTTCTGAAAGAGCACTGCGAATAGCTATATCCAATTTATCAGAATAATTCATCTTCCTTTTATGATACTTATATTCCTGTCTATCTAAAATTTTAAAACTACCATTAGGAAAGATCCGTAAATCCAAATCATAATCAATATACTTTATTGTACCATCCTCAATAATACATGGCGTTGCAATATTACAATAATATGTAACCCCCGTCTGTTTCAACTGTACTATAATGTTGTACCAACGATCTTTAAAAAAATAAAGCACCGAAGGCTCTTTCGTCCTCCAAGTATTTCCCTGTGCCTCAGTCACTAACGTTCTTTCATTACCAAACACCATATAATCTTTTTTTATATCAAGTAAAACAGCCTCATCCCAGCACCTATGAACTTTACCATCGTGCTTATAACACTGTATTTGTAAATGGTCTCCTACTTGCAACTTTTCCATATCAACGCACACCTCTTTATAACATTATAACACCCAAAAAAAAGAAAAGGCAAGAAAGTTACTTAAAAATAACCTCCAAAGCCTTTTGTAACTGATTATCGTTTTCATCAGTCGGATCCTCAAAATACTCATTATTAAGTGTTATCGCATAATCAGGTTCAATCCCCTTCTTATCAATAACCTTTCCTGAAGAAGTAAGCCAGCTCTTCGTCGTAAGCTTATATTGTTCACCATCAGGCAAAGTTTGTAGTTCTTGCACCGTTCCCTTGCCATAACTATTCTCACCAACAACTGTCGCCCCATATTGTTCCTTAAGCGCCGAAGTAACCACCTCTGAAGCCGAAGCACTAGAACTATCTATCAAAACAGCTATTTTATATTTCTTAGTTTCTTTTCCATTAGAATAGTACTTCTTCTGACCATCCTTCGATTTAATCTGATAAATTGGATGCGTTGAATCCAAAAACATCGAAATAATATTTTCAGCTGTTACCAAATGTCCGCCAGAATTACCTCTTAAATCAATTACAAGTCCATCAATTCCTTTATCCTCAAGCTCATCCAGTGCCTTCTTAAATTGTTCATCACTATTACTTGCAAAAATAGTAAGTCTAATATAACCAATCTTTTTATTATCTCTCTCCATCATCTTAGAGCTAACCGATTTAAGTTCCACCTTAGATGTTTTAAGCTTAGCCTTATGCTCAGCTCCATCTCTTTTATAAGTAATCGTAAAATAACCCTCTTGCTCTTTAACTATTTTAGAAAAATCTTCTAAACTCATGCCCGTAGTATCCTTGTCATTTATCTTAACAATTATATCGCCGCTCTTAAGACCAGCCTTACTAGCCGAAGTGCCATCAAAAACACTATAAATGACAATATCGTTATCATCATTAATTGTAATCTGAATGCCAGCGCCCTCATAATTACCCTCTAGAAAAATACTAAAATTAGAATCTGAACCACCAACATATGCCGAATTATTATCTAAAGAATTAAGCATCCCAGCAATAGCCGAATCAATAAGCTTCGTCTTATCCACATCTCCATAATAATTATCTACCACATAATCATAGTTCTCTATAAATTCTTGAAGTTCATCATCAACTCTAGCGCCTTTTAAACTTATATTATAAGTAACTAGTCCGCCCATTACAAGTCCAATAATCGCGGTCACTAATAAAAGACAAACAACCTCTTTCGTTTTAAATGTCGGAAGATCCTTCTTTTTATTCACCTTTATATCTAAAGATTCTGAAAGCCTCTCAACACTACTATTTTTCTTTTTCATAAGCATCATCCTTTAAACACTATTAAAAGTATAACACAAAATAAATTTCAAAAGAACCAAAAAAAGAAAAAAATACGAATATATACACTCGTATTAATCTAACTCATCTAATTTCTTTATAATATCGTCATAATTATCGTAAACATCAGCAATCTCATTATCAGAAACTTTAACTAAAGTCGTGCCTGTAACCTTAAATTTTTCCATATCACTGCTGTAGTCACTCTCGTCACCCAAATATTCCTTATTAAAACCACTACTTAAATCAGCAGTATAAATAGTTGGTGCATCATCATTAGCCTTAATCGTCTGAACCATCGTCGTATACTCACTTAATCTAATATCATCAGCATCCTCAATTAAAACATAAAATGAACCATCAATATTAAGCATCGAACCAAGCATAATATTATCATATTGAATTTCTGCTTTCTCGCTGTTAGCTTCCTTCCTAACCTCTTCTGCTTTATTCGTTACCACAACCGTAATTCCATAAAAAACCACTATAATAGCTGTCACAGCCAAAACAATTTTTAAAAGCTTAGAAAATTCATCATTTTCATTAATGTTATTATAATAAAGTTGTTTACGAGCTTGTTTTAAATTAGCCTTTTTCTCTTTTGAAGCCTTTGTTATAACCTCATCACTTTTATTTTCTTTAATATCCTTCTTTATCTCTTTTTTGGTTTCTTTCACAACTTTTTTATTAGCGGCACTTTTCTTTTTATCATTACTAGCTGCCTTAACCTTCACTTCTGAATTTTTAGCTTTACTACTTTTCCTCTTTTTATTCTTGTTTTCATTTTCTGCCATTTCAATCACCTGAAAGCATTATAGCACATTTTCTTTAAATTTAAAAGAAAAAATAAGCGAAATCGCTTATTTACTAACAGGAAGTACTGACACCGAATTAGCCACACTTAAAAGTTCACTCTCACTCATATTATCAGCCACCACATAATACTCAATACCATTATCTATCCAAGAAACCATATTGTCAGATACTGCTGCCACACTCGTCGCCATTTGAATTGGATCCCCAAGCACAGACACAATTGCTGAATCATCACTCACCGATGCCGTTTGCTGAACAAGCATAAATGGATTATCACCTTCAAACGTCATAATAATACGCTCTCCGCCATCCAAATCAATCACTTCTTTGTCTGTTAACTTCGTATTCTCTGGTATATACATCGGATAAATCTCAGACTGGATTTCACTTACCGTACTTGTCTCAGAATCAGTTTTAGAAACCTTCATATTATTATCAAGTGAAAAATAATTATCCTTAAAACTCGCATCAAAGTCAACTTTATTAAAGGTCATCTTAATCAAAACATCATCTTCCTCATTCATCACTTCAACCTTTGTCGGATTTAATTTTTTATCAAAATAAATTTTTTGTTTCACTAAATCGCTATTATTTGGATAATTCACCCCTGTCGTAAAAATATAATTTTGACTAGTCTCTTTAAATTCCTTCTTACTGTCATTTTGAATATCCGAAAGCAGTGTTTGAAGTAAATAAACCTGTGAGTTATTATATGGCCAATCACTTTGAAATTTAAAACTTTTATTAAGTGTTGGTGTTAAAACATACACACCGTCACTATTTTTTAAAATTATTTGTTCATGATTATTTGTTTTATTTTTTAATGAAACTCTAAACTTATCATTTTTACTATAAGATACATCTACATCATATTTATAAACATCATCATTATTTATTATTTCCATCTCACCAGTTAAATTATAACTGTCAGCCTTATTAATCTTTTTCTCTAAATCACTTTGTGCATCTTTAACCGTATATTTTCCGCAGCCTACCATTAAAATACAAACAAATAAAATTAAACAAATTTTTTTCATCATCTCACCAGCTTTCTGGTTAATTATATGGAAATCATTTTTTAATATGCATAATTTTTAAACAAAAGAACAATGAAACTCCCCGCAGCAAGCTACGGGGTATCTTTTTGTGCGATGTCTTTAAAAGACATATATATTTGCTTATACT
>CALVVS010000073.1 GCA_944363925.1 uncultured Bacilli bacterium
GGGCCTGGTAGGACTTGAACCTACGACCCCACGCTTATCAAGCGTGTGCTCTAACCAACTGAGCTACAGGCCCATTTGTCATTTGACTTTATCATTGTACCTTATTTTATGAAATTTGACAAGAGTTTTTCACAATTTTTTATCATTTTATTATCTATTTCTTTTTAAAGCACGCTCTATAGCTTTTCAATATATCTTCGCATTTCTATTTCACTTCTTAGAAGCTTTTTCATCAATATCAGAAACAGGCCTAAAAAACTTAATATATCTTCCATTTAAAAGCAAAACTATAGCTTTATTTTTTGAAACCGTACGTATCTTAGAAACAATATCAATATTTCCTTCAAATTTCTCTTATATTCTAGCACAAATTATTAGTAATAGCAAGAACAAAAATAAAAAGATAAGTCTTATCAAACTCACCTTTATTTTAAAACCTTTTGCTTATTTTTCTTAAAAGCAAACTCTACCATCGATAACTCCTCTAAAGATAAACTCGTAAACTCATCAACATCAATTTTTCTCTCTATACCAAGTTCATCAAATAACAAAATTAAATCACTAATATCTAATTTTAAATCAGTAACCTTATCGTATAAAACAGTTAATTTCTTTTTCAAAATTTCTAATTTCTTATCATAAATAAGTTGCTGATATAAATCTAAATCAGACATCGTATCTTCTAAATCAAAATCATCTAATAAAGTCCCATTAAAAGTCATATCATAAATATACATATTCCAATTTTGCTCATCGTAATTGCCACCTTTTTGTAAATTAAACCCAATCTCCCTAAAGCCTTTTAAAAAAAACTTAGGATGGTGCAAAAACACCTTTACATAATCATTATTCAAACTAGGTTTAGCACTCTGAGAAACATCAGAATAAATATTCTCTTCTCTATAAAATACCCTCTTCGATCTTCCATCAGTAATTTCACCTTCAGGTTGATAGTAAAGATTTACGTTCTCACCAATGCTCCAAAAATTATCAAAAATTAAATAAGCCTCTTCAACCTTAAGTTTATCTACCTTTTTTAAATTTAAAATAGCTTTGTTTAAATAATCTGTACGCTTACTCTCATTTAAAAAACTAAGTATTTTCATCATATAAAACATAAAACCCATATAATAGTTAAAATTGCATAAGAAAATTTCCTTTTTAGATAAATTAAAACCATCAAAAAACATTTTATGCTTCAAATAAAACTTATTAGCTTTACTTTTAAATAATAATTCATCCCTCTCAAAAACATCACTGATAAACTTAGCCTGCCCTTCTTCATATAACTTTAAAAAATCATTAAAAACTAGGCACATCTCCTCGTAATTTTCTAAAGCCATGTATAAAAAAGAACATCCCAAATCAATATCTATATTATGAAGTGGTAAACCATCTGTTATAAAACATTTATAATCCTCAGCCATAACCTTTTTATAACCATCATAATTAATTCCATTTAAAGAATATTTCTTTGTCTTATTTATTTTAGATGTAAAATCATCCCACGCCTCTTGAACAGAAAAAACACGAAATAATTGTCTATCAGAGTAATAACCAGTATATAAATTATTTTTCTCTTTCATTAAACTTCCTCCTTTTTGTAAGCACTTTCCCCTTTAAAACATCTTCCTGCAAAGTAGCCATATTAAGCACTCGCATCTCTTCTGAAGAAAAAATATTTAAAATATTATCATTTTCCATTTCGATATCAAAATTATCTAAAATATCTAAAGTTCTCTTTAAAACCAAATGTAAATCTTGAGTCTTTGTATAAACTTGTTCTAACGTCTGTTTTATTTGTTCAAGTTTTTTCATATCCATCATATAATCATATGATTTCAAGCTGCATCTTGTATCTTGAAGTTCCTCAAAAGTAGGTAACTTAGAACTATCAAAATCTAAATTATAAACCGTAATACTATAATATTTTAAATCGTATTCACCATCTTCTAAAGCAAATTGATCCCCAATACTTCTACCAGACTTAATAACAAATGATGGCTTATCAATTAAAACATCTACTATATCATCTTCTTCGTTATAACTGTCAGTAACCTCACCATCAGTAAACAAATTTTCCTCCCTATAATATAAATGTTTAAAAGGAAAAATATATTTGATAATTCCCAAAGGATAACCATCTAAAGTAAATTTCTCCTCGAAATTTCCTTCCAACAACTTCACATATACTTTCTTAATTCCAAGTTTATCTATTTTTAAAAAATTATCATAAACCTTATCTAAAAGTTGTTCTCTCTCATTTAAACTTTTTCCTTTTAGTTCGTCAAATATAAAGGACATTAAAACTGTATATCTATCTAAATTATGAAAAAAATCATTACCTTTATTATTTTTAATCTTATGACCATATTCATCATACTTAACTTCAAACGTTTTAAAAAAATCGGCATATTTTCCTCTAAGCATATTTCCCTTTATCACATCCAAAACATTGCTGCTGTTTCCAAAAATAGCTTGATATAAAAAACTCATACTTCCCTTTTCCCTAAGCATACGTATTTCTTTAAAAAATGATGTAGCCATATCAAAATCTTTTTTAGTATATGTAAGTAAATCAAATAAAACACTACTTCCATACTGATAATTAAAAAATAACCCCGTCTCTAAAACCTCTTTTTTCAAAATATCTAAACGTACTTTATCTATATATTCTTTATCAAGTTCTAAAGCAAGTGGTGACATTTTTTCTACATCCACCTTACCAGAATTTACCAAATCTTGCCACTCACTAGCACTCATCATTTTATTCAAACCCATATAATTACACATCCTTTTAGTCATTATATCATTAAATCTATATTTTAAAACATTTTATATAGCTTTTTCCTTCCATTTTTTTAAAATATAAAAAACTTGTTTCTATTTTGTACAAGAAACAAAGTTTAAAAATATTCAAATACTAATTATTTTTTTATTTTTTCATAACCTCTATTTTTATTTACAGATATATTTAATACACTATCATTATGACTTATACCATCAAATATTTCTTCTAACGATTCTACTCTATATATTAATTCTGGATATAATTCATCTAAAATCTCAATTTTTTTATTTGCTACTTCCAATAAAGATTTCAAACCTTTTAAATTTTCCTTTAATACTTCTAATTCTTTATTATAAATAAGTAATGAATATGAAGGAAAAGAAGATTTTGTTATTTCTAACTCAGTTAAACTAGGTAATTTAGAGTTATCAAAATCCAACTTTTTAATATAAATATCCCATATCTTTTCATCAAACTTAGATAAATTTTTATTACAAGACAAATCCTTATAATAACCGATTTTTCTAGTTCCTTTCATCACAAAATTATAAAAATCAACACGTACACTCACATAATTATTAGCCCTTAAATAATCTCCCATAAATATACCATCACCATACATATTTTCTTCCTTATAAAAAACTTTTTCATCATCATTATCACAAATTTCACCAAAAGGTTGGTAAGTTAAATCAAAATATGATATACCAACAGAGTTTTTTTGCACATTCAAAAATATATTTCTTATAGGAAGTTTATCTAATATTAATAAATTATTTATCACTTTATTAATATATTCAATTTGCATTTCTCTATAATCTTTTAATGTACTAGAACTAAAAACAGGAGAATATCTCAAAATCTCAAGCAAGAAAAACACATAATTTTCTATATTTTTTAAAAATTCTTTGGCATACTTATCATCAACTGCTTCAATTTGCCTAAAAAATGGATATTCATCATATAATTTTTTAGCTACCCCAACTCTTGGCAAAATACTTTCTTGAAACATCACTTTTTCTAAAACATCTAATTCATCATTCTGAAATAAATTATATATTTCACAAATAACTAAACTCATTTCTTCTAAATTATCTTTTACATAATTTAAAATCCATAATAGAAAACATTTATCAAATTCACTTAAATTTATACTATCAACATTTAATTGATTATATAATTCATTATAATTATCTCTTATAAGATAATAATTACTTAACTTTAAAACATCTTCATTACCATCTTTTAAACCATTTTTATATACTTCTTCACGTAAACGATTATGTGCTGGCATAGTATCAAAAAGTTTTATACCATTATAACCACCTTTTTGAAAATACTTATCAGGATAAATTCTTGTATTAATTTCAGTATCCCCTATTTCCCCTTTTCTTTTTGTAATCATAGTATCATCTCCATTAAAAAATACTATAACATAAAAAATAAACAGTGAAAAAGAGTAAATTTAATTAAATAATAGAAAAGTGAAAAAATCTTGAGTAAAATAAATTTAATGAATTTTT
>CALVVS010000074.1 GCA_944363925.1 uncultured Bacilli bacterium
TATATAATAATTCAAATGTTGGTAGAAAGGAGAATCAATCGAATAATTGGATTAATTTCCTTAAGATTGATTATACGAGATGTATATGGAGAAAATAAGGAAAAATAAAAAGAAGATAATTGTTGGATTTGGGATTATTATTTTAATAGGAGCTATTATATTTGGAATATTTAAGTTTTATGAACACTATGAAGCAACAAAGTTTGAAAATGAAAGATGGCTTAAAAGACATATTAATTTAGAAGAAAATTCTGAGGGCATTTTTGAGGTTAAAACTGACGAAGATATTGATATTTTTAATTTAGCATATCAAAATGTTATTGAAAATAAGATTGAGGAGCTTAAAGGTAGTGATGATTATTCTTTAGAAAAGCCACTTATCGTTTATAACCCATACGGAACTGGCAGTTTATCTTATTACGTTTATTTAGGGAATAGTTACGATGATTTAAGTTATGAGATTACTACTGATGGTTATGCCGATTACACACATGATTTAGGTGACGATGATGAATATCAATTAGTGGGTTTTGTACCGGATGAAGTTAATACTTTAACATTAAAAACTGGTGATGATAAAGAGTCTTTTAGAATTACAACGCCAGATATTAAGGAAGATGTCGATGTTACTTTAGATCGCCTTAATGGTGAGAGCAAAGAAGAGCTAACGGATGGTTTATATGCGGTACTTGGACATGATAAAAATTATGAGGCTAATATTTATTTATATGACAATGCTGGTGTTTTAAGAAATGAGCTTGTTTTAGATAGTTACCGTGCAGATAGGATTATTTTTGATGGAGATTATATGTATTATCCTTATAACAGTAAAGGCATTGTGAAGGTTAACCGTTTAGGACAAGTGGTTCAGATGTATGATTTAGATGGTTATTCGATGCACCACGATATGATTTTAGATGATAATAAGCTAGTGATTTTGGCCGATGAAGATGATGCAGAAACCAAAGAAGATGTGATTGTGACTTTAGATTTGGATAGCGGTGAGGTTAAGAAGGTTGTCGATATGAAAGATTTATTACCTGAGTTATATGAGAAAGCTAGCCTACCTGAAGATTATGAAACATTAGATTGGATTCACTTAAATTGTTTATCACTTAAGGGTAATGATTTAATTCTTAGTTCTAGAGAGTTATCGACAATTATATATGTGTCTGATTATGAAACAAAGCCTCAAGTAAAATATTTAATTACTGATGAGAGTATGCTTGAGGGAACTAGTTACGCTGAATTACTTTATGATAAGATTGGCGATTTTGTTTCTAATGCTGGTCAGCACGCTGT
Organism: uncultured Bacilli bacterium; assembly: GCA_944363925.1. Lineage (GTDB taxonomy): Bacteria > Bacillota_I > Bacilli_A > RF39 > UBA660 > Coprosoma. The sequence goes on from CALVVS010000074.1 coordinate 1,303, forward strand.
TACTTATATTAAGGGTGAAAATGACTTTGAATATTATTTAATTATGTTTAACAATAATTATGCTTCGATTGTAACGAGACCAGATTTTGAGTGGACTAATTATCCGGGTACTGGCAGCTACGAAGAGGGAGATACTTCTTACTTTTATATGTACAAGATTAATGAAAAAGATAAGACTTATGAGTTAGTGGACAGTATAGATGTGCCTTATTCAAGTATTGTCAGCAGTGTTCAATTTATAGATGATAACTTGGTTGTAGGCAGTGGTATGGATAATTCATTTGGTGAATACGATGAAGATGGCGATTTGATTGTACAGTTTAATTATGGAGCCAAGAAATATGCTTACAGGGTATTTAAGTACACTTTTGACAATTGGTTTGAATAGTAAAAGACTTACGCGTTTGTAAGTCTTTATTTTGTATAATCACATTTACTACATTTGATAGTGTCTTTTTTTTCGACTAGCATTTCGCCACACTCTGGACATTTTTCACCGGTTGGTTTATCCCAGTAAGCGGTTTTACATTTTGGATAGTTATTACATCCATAAAATATTTTACCTCTTCTTGTTTTCTTTTCGATTATTTTTCCATCACAGTTTGGACAATCACAGATGATTTTTTCTTCTTTTGGTTCTTGCTTGATATATTTACAGGCTGGGAAGTTACTACAAGCTATGAACTGGCCATATTTGCCTTTTCTAATAACTAATGGGTGGCCACACTCTGGACACATTTCACCAGTTTGCTCAGCTTCTTTTTTAGGAAGTTTATCGAAGGCTTCTTTAACTGCTGGTTCAAAGTCTTTATAGAAATCTTCGAGGACTTTATACCAAATTTCTTTTCCTTCGGCAATTTTATCTAAATCGGTTTCCATGTTAGCCGTATATTTAATATTGATTAGGTGACTAAAACACTCTTGAAGTTTATCGGTTACTTCAAAGCCAATTTCAGTTGGAACGAATTTACGTTCAATTAGGTTGACATAGCCTCTTTTTTTGATGTTATCAATGATGGTTGCATAGGTACTTGGTCTACCAATACCTAATTCATCCATTTCTTTAATTAGCTTAGCTTCGGTATATCTAGCTGGTGGCTCTGTGAAGTGCTGCTCTTTTATTATTTCATTTGAAACAATAACTTTTGAATTATAGGTGTCAAATGGTGGTAAGATGGTGTCTTTAGTATCTTCATAGTCTTTATATACTTTTAGATAACCATCGAAGATAATGACTTGGCCGGTTGCTTTAAAGTTATAATCATTATTATTTAATATGACGGTTGTACCTTCGACTTTGGCTGGAGCCATAATGCTGGCGAGAGCTCTATAATAGATTAATTTATATAGTTTATATTCATCATCGGTTAGATATGGTTTAACATTTTCTGGCGTTCTTTTTATACTAGTTGGTCTAATTGCTTCGTGAGCATCTTGGACGTTTTCGGTTTTTTTAGATATTTTGACTGGACCGGTATATTCTTTACCATATTTATTTTCGATAAAATCATAGGCTTCTTTGACAAATTCATTAGATAATCTGATGGAATCAGTACGCATATAAGTAATTAAACCAACTGTTTCATCAGCAAGGTCAATACCTTCATATAGTTTTTGAGCTATGGTCATGGTTTTTCTAGATGAAAATTTTAACCTATTGGAAGATGCTTGCTGCAAAGTACTAGTTGTAAATGGTGGTTTTGACTGTTTATTTTTTTGCTTTTTAGTAGTGCTTTCGATTTCGAAGGCTTTAGTTAATTTATCTAGAATAGTATTGGCTTCGTTTTCGGTTTTTATTTCAATTTTTTTATGGTTATGAGCAAATAAGTTTGCTTCAAAGTCATTAAATTTAGCGGTAATAGTCCAATATTCTTCTGGGTTAAAAGCATTTATTTCTCTTTCTTTATCGACGATTAGTTTTAAGGCTACGCTTTGGACTCTACCAGCTGATGAGCCATCGGTTTTGGACTGAATTAATTTACTTAATCTAAAACCAATTATTCTATCTAAAATTCTTCTTGTTTCTTGACTATTTACTAAGTTTTGATCAATTTTGCCTTCATGTTTCATGGCCTCTAAAATAGCGTTTTTGGTTATTTCGTTAAAGGTTACTCTACTATATGGTTTATCTTTTAAATCTAGGCAGTCGTAGAGGTGCCAAGCGATGGCTTCCCCTTCTCTATCGTGGTCGGTTGCGAGATATACTTTATCGACTTTTTTGGTTTCTTTTTTTAATTCGTCGATAACACTTTTTTTACCTTTGATAGTTTTATAATCTGGTTTGAAATGATTTTCGATATCGACACCTAGTCCATATTTACCTTTAGTAGATAAATCTCTTATATGACCTTTACTTGATGAAACTATATAGTCTTTTCCTAAATATTTACTAATTGATTTGACTTTTGTGGGTGATTCCACAATGACTAAATTTTTACCCATAATTCACTTCCTTTTTTTGACTAATATAACTTATACACTAGTTTATGATGATTGTCAAATATTTTTGTCTAATATATTTTTGTTTTCTTTTACACTTTTGAATATTAAAAGGAAACCATTTTATAATAGCTTCCTTATCTTAATGCTTCTATTTCTTTTCTAGATAAACCTGTTATTTTAGAAATTATTTCCATGCTTAAACGGTTTTCTAACATCTTTTTAGCGACACTTAAATTATTCTTTCTTTGACCAATTTGTTCTCCATTTTTTTCACCTTCAGTTTTAGCTTCGGAAATTAAAGTTTTAATTAATTTTTCATTTTCTTCTTCAGGTGTCATAAAAGCCGTAAACTTTTGATTTTCATTTAACCTTTTAACCTCTTTTTCAAATAGTTCCATATATTCATCACCTTCACTCATTTTATCTAACTCTTCTATATTCGCATCTAA
>CALVVS010000075.1 GCA_944363925.1 uncultured Bacilli bacterium
ATTAGGGTGGCGACCATCCGATATTGGTCTATGGAGGAGTCTAAGATTCCTATGAAGTAGAAAAAGCTTACCGTGAGTTAAGCTAATGTCAAATTTATTTGGCATTTTGTTCGTATATGTTTTATAATGATTATAAAGGGGATGTATTATGGAAGAGAAAGTATTAGATATTATAAATAAGCATAATAAAGCTTTAACATATGAGGAAATTTTAGAAAAGTTAACTGATGATGAGATTCCTATGTTACCTGATGTATTAAGCAAGTTAATTAAGGAACTTAAAATTAGATATACTAATAAAGGAAAGTATGCGAAGTTTGATGATAAGTCACAAAAAATTGGTGTTTTTGCGGCAAATAAGAAAGGTTTTGGCTTTGTTATTATTGATGGTGAAGACAAAGATTATTATGTTTCAAGGGAAAATGTTGGCGAGGCTATAAATGGTGATGAAGTTGTTATTAAAGTTTTAGATGAATCTAGACATGAGGCGGCAGTACTTCGGGTTAATAAGCGTAATTTGAGTGATATACTTGTCGGAGAGTTTTATAAGAGGGATGGTAAAAATTATTTAAAGCTTGACGATGATAAGTTAAATATTATTGTGGAAATTCCTGATGAGTATGCGAAGGGTGCAGTTACTGGTCATAAGGTAGTTGTTAAGGTAGAAAATAATGTTACGAAAAGTAATTATTATCAAGGAAAAATTATTCGTATTTTAGGTCATAAGGATGATCCTGGTGTGGACATTTTATCAATTGCGGCAAGGTATCAGATTAGTGATATATTTCCGGAAGGTGTTTTGGAAGAGCTTAAGAATATTCCCGATGAGGTTAGCTCTTCTGAGCTTAATGGCAGGCGTGATTTAACTAGTGAAGTAATTTTTACGATTGATGGTGATGATACTAAGGATATCGATGATGCAATTAGTATTAAAAAATTAGAAAATGGTAATTATTTACTTGGGGTTCATATTGCGGATGTTAGTCATTATGTTAAAGAAGGTACGGTTTTAGGAGATGAGGCTTATGCGAGAGGTACTAGTTCTTATTTAGCTAATACGGTTATTCCAATGCTTCCACACAAACTTTCTAATGGAATTTGTTCACTTAATCCGAATGTTATAAGGCTTACTATTTCATGTGTTATGGAGATTGATGACAGTGGTAAGTTAGTTAATAGTGATATTTTTGAGAGTTATATTAAATCAAGGAAACAGATGACTTATAAAAATGTTAATAAGATTTTAAATGAGAATATAATTCCGGAAGGATATGCGGAGTTTACGGATGATTTAAGATTGATGGCTGAGCTTTCTAAGATTATTAGAAAGAGAAAGTTAGAGAAGGGTTATATTGATTTTGATGTTCCAGAACCTAAAATTATTACTGATGAAAATGGTAAGGCTATAGATATTCAAAAAAGAGTGCAGGATACTGGTGAAAATTTAATTGAAGATTTTATGATTATGGCTAATGAGACGGTAGCTAGTACGATTTCTTATATGGATTTACCATTTATTTACCGTGTTCATGGTTTACCTGATGAGGATAAGATTAAGAATTTTATGCATTTTATAAATATTTTAGGTTATAAGGTACATGCGAATATGAGAAATATTACGCCAAAGGTGATTCAAAATATTTTAGGTCAGCTTAAGGATAAGAAAGAGTATAATATTTTATCTTCGATGTTACTTAGAAGTATGCAGAAGGCTATTTATGATAATGTGAATATTGGTCATTTTGGACTTGCTAGTAAGTTTTATACACATTTTACTTCGCCAATTAGACGTTTTCCTGATTTAACGGTACATAGGTTACTTAGGACTTATTTATTTAATCATAATATTGATAGTCAAATTATTGATTATTATAATAGTACTTTACCAGAAGTGGCTAAACACTCTTCTGAGAGGGAAATGGCGGCTACCCAATGTGAGCGTGATGTGGATGATATGAAGATGGCAGAATATATGGAAGCTCATATTGGCGAGGTTTATAATGGAATTATTAGTACAGTTACTAATTATGGTATTTATGTGGAGCTTCCTAATCTGGTAGAAGGTATGATTAAGATTGACGAATTAGAAGATGATTATTACTTTTATGATGAAAGTACTTTTAGTTTAGTTGGAAAACATAGTAAAAAAAGATATATGCTTGGAGATTCTATTAAAATTACAGTTGATAGTGTTTTGAAGGAAAAGGGGTTAATTAATTTTAAACCATATAAAAAAGGTGATAAGGATGGAAATATTAAACAGGAAGGCAAAATATAATTATCAAATTTTTGAGACTTTAGAAGCCGGCATTGTTTTAACTGGGACGGAGATTAAGTCTTTGAGGCTTGGTAAGGCTAATATTAAGGATAGTTATGCAAGAGTTAAGAATAATGAAGTTTTTCTTATAAATATGCATATAAGTAGTTATGATAATGGAAATATTTTTAATCATGATGAGACGAGAGAGAGAAAACTTTTGCTTCATAAAAAAGAAATTTTGAAATTTCGCGATAAAATTAAATTAGAAGGATATACGCTTGTTCCTTTGAAGGTTTATTTAAAAGATGGAAGGGCGAAGGTATTGATTGGTTTGGCTAAAGGTAAGAAGAATTATGATAAAAGGGAGGATATAAAGAAAAGGGATATAGAGAGAAGTATTCGAGCTAAACTTAAGCGATGAAATTTAATTTTGAAAAAAAGCTTTTATGTGTTATAATGTAAGAGCTTTATGAATTGGGGTCGTTTTGGTTTCGACAGAGATATGGAAAATTAAATGGCAAGCCGGAGTGACACGTTAAGTCTAAACTTAAATATAACTGGAAACAGAAATAATTACGTACCAGCATTTGCCTAAGATTGGCAAGGTACACTCTTTTAATTCTTTTACTTTCGGGGAATTTTAAGGGTTCGCTTTTAGAAAGTTATATCGCTATTTAGCCTAGAGATGGCGATGAATTTTATAGGCTTACTAATAGAGTAGTTGTTAGTTACTAATCTTTATTAGGAAAATTTTTAACTAACTAAGCTTGTAGAGGTTTAATTTGAAATATTTTTGGACAGGAGTTCAAATCTCCTCGACTCCACCATATTGATATTTACTCGAACTAGTAATAGTTCGTTTTTATATGTTTTAAGAGTCTGAAAAAGTATTTTAATCTAAGAAATATAAATTGATATAATTTATTATATTTAATACATTTAATTGAATATTATTTGTAAATAATCAAATAGCAATCAAATAAAAAAACACCTTATATTTAAAGTGTTTTTTATATGTTTATATTTGTAATCAAATAATCATCAAATAAAACTAAGCCCAATATGGTAAATAACTTTTATATCTCCTAGATTCAGAGCTTGGTTGATATTCTTTTATTAATCCAGATAATGTTGCATCACTTAAAATTCTAGAAGCGATTGCTGCATTTTTCTTT
>CALVVS010000076.1 GCA_944363925.1 uncultured Bacilli bacterium
ATTATTTGAAATTATAAATTATTATATCAAAAAAGTAAGTTCTTTAATTTTTGAACTTACTTTGTCAACAGTCTGAACCACCCCTTTTAAAAGGGTTGGTTTTTTACTTTTGTTCAAATCTCACTATGTTTTTTTGATAAAATGGTAGCAATTGATTTATTTAATTATTATAATTAGATCATAGTTGATATAAATCTTTTAAACCATTATATTCTCCCCTTTACTTTTCATTATTATATTAAAAGCACATTGAATTTTATAACAAAAAGTGTTAATATAGTTTATAAATTATTAGGAAGCAGGAAGTTTGCTACTAAAACAATTTATTTACTTACATTTTTATTTCATTTTTTGGTGGCAAATTATATATTTTTGTTGCCTTTTAATTTACATGAGAGGGAGGAGATTAACATTATAGAAAAAGATTTAAACAAAATGCTAGATATTTTGGAACACCTAGTAAACGATAATCAATATGATAATGATTTTGCTTTAATTCAAGATCTAATCAAACGAATTAATATTATCTTAAATAATGATAATATTACTAATGACTTTATTGATAAAATGGATAATGATTTAAATTATTTAGATCAAAAATATGATGATATATTTGATTTAATTAATTTGTTTGATCCTATATATGTTGAATTAAAAAGAAAAAATCATATCAAATATGTCGGAAAATTGAGAGAGGAAAATAGAAAAAAAAGGCAAGAAAGAAAGGAAAAAACTAAAAATGACTAAAGATGAAGTTGAAAGATTAATTAGAAACATGAGATATGATACAGATAGGAAAAGATATATTGGCGATGATGGTAGTGAACTCAAAATTACACCATACTCTGATGGTACTGGTTATAAAATAGATTATTATAAAAGTTCAACTTATGGAAATGCTCCACACGATTCAGAACATTATCAAACTGACCTTAGTGGTAATTGGACAAGCATTAAAAAACAAGGTGGTGTAAAAACCCACTCATCAGGTTCTGGATGCTATATAACATCTGCTTGTATGGAACATTTCCAAGATGAATTTGATGATAATTGCCATGAACTAACTGTTTTAAGATGGTTTAGAGACAATTTTGTTTCTGATGAGGATGTTAATCTTTACTATTCACTAGCTCCTACAATAGTTGAAAATATTAACTCACTTGAAGATAATGAGGAGATATATAAATACATATTTGAAAATGTTGAAGAATGTGTTAAAGCTATTGAAAATAAAGATTATGATTTTGCATACACTAGATATAAAAGTATTGTATTAGCTTTAAACGAACAATTTGGCGAAAAAGAAAAAGTGCAAGAAGCTGGTTTTGTAAAGAAACTTAGGGCGATTTAGGGCGTGTCAAGAAAAGTGTGTATGTTCTAAAAATTTTCTATACTTACACACTTTATTTTATGCTCTTCTATTTTTATCCAAATAATAGAAAGCCCTTATTTTTTAAGGACTTTTACTATGTAATATCATTATTTATGAAGATTTATATATAAGGGTTGATTTTTTGATTATTTCATTTAACTTTTTGGTACTAGCTTTATATATATTATTAAGTGAATATGTTGTATAGTATATTTTATATTTTTTTAATGAAGATGTATCAATGTTTTCATAGCGATAACTATTACTGTTTAAATTAATTTCTTCACTTTGTTTTTTAGATGATAGATAAATATCATTTATGTTGCATTTAACGTTTACAAAAATTATATTTTCTTTATCTATAGAAGTAATAATATGTCTTACGTTACCACTATATATTGAACAATTATTTTTGACAGTAAATCTTATTCCTTTATCTAATTTTTCAACATACATATTTTCTTTATCATATTTTTGATTAAAATATATTGTATTAGAAAATATAACTACAATAATAAATAAGCACATTAAACTAATAAATGAAAGTAATATCAATTTTAATTTGTTATAACTTTTATTTTTTTGTTCAACAGTTGCGACTACATTTATAATGTTTTCCTCTAATTTTTCTCGGTATTTGTTTTCACTTATTTTTTCTCCACTTAGTAATTCGTTTACGGTAATATCAAGTTCCTTACACAATTCATTAAATAATGACAGGTCTGGCATACAATTTCCATTTTCCCAATTGGAAACAGAACGATCGCTTACTCCTAATTTTTCACTTAACTGGGCTTGTGTAAGTTTTTTTGATTTTCTACATTTTGCAATAAATTTACCAATTTTTTCTTGATCCATATTATCTCTCCTTCCTATTATAATTTTAAAATATTCAATTTTATTTGAACACGAAATAAAACTGGAATTTTAAAAAAATATTTATTTCAAGTATGAAAAGACAGAAAGTATAAATATATAGTGAGAAAAGATAATTTTTATATTTGCCTAAGATATATTTAATTGGAATATTTTATTTAGGAATTGTTTTGCTATTTTTAAAGTGTTCTTTTTTTATTTATTTACAAATTCTTTTATTAAGCTTTTGGCTTTAACGGTTGTAGCTTTATCTTGCCACTCTAATCTAGGACCGAAGGATAGTGGATCAGTTAAAACTTTTATTCTATCTTTATTTTGTAAAATATAGTCGACATTTACATATTCATCGTTGACGATTGCACCAACCATTGTATTACCAATTTCTGTATGTAATTTATAGGCAAAATCAATTGGAGTACTATCTTTAGGAAGCTCTACTACTTCGCCTTTTGTTGTATAAACATAAATTGTTTTATTAAATAGTTCTTTTTTTACTCGATTTACAAATTCAGCATTATCCGAAATTATTGCGTTTAATTCAGCTATTGATTTGAAAAATTGAAATTTACTTTTTAAATCGTCTTTCATATTTTCTTCAGCATCGTTTTTGTGTAAGTCCCAGTAGGCTGTTAAACCATAGGTATCGATTTTATCCATGTCATGAGTTCTTATTTGAACTTGTACTAATCTATCTTCAGGGCCAAAGACGGTGGTATGAAGTGATTGATACATATTAGTTTTGGGATTAAAAATATAATCTTTAAATTTATTATTAATTGGTGGATAGGCACTATGAACATAACCTAAGGTTCTAAAACAATCATTTATATCAGTGACTAACAATTTGATGGCGACTAAATCATGGACGTCTACTACTTTTTTCCCTTTATTTATTTGTTTATACAAACCATAAATACTTTATCAACCACCCTGCACTGAAAGTGCAGGGTTTGTAGTGATGACTGAAAGTCATACTATGCTAAAGCATACTATCTTG
>CALVVS010000077.1 GCA_944363925.1 uncultured Bacilli bacterium
GTGACGAAAGATATTTTACAGATTCACATGTCTTTTTGCAATTGGAAAGTGTTGCACTTCAAATTTAAATTAACACATTAACTAAAAGTGGACAAATCAGAAAAAATATGATATATTATTATTGCATAAGTGATTATGCTGTGCAAAAGTGCATATAATAATAATGCTACTAGTAGCATAAAAAAAAGCGGCGATTCCGGCCATAACAGGAACTTAAAAAAGCGGCGATTCCGGCCATAACAGGAACTTAAAAAAGCGGCGATTCCGGCCATAACAGGAACTTAAAAAAGAGAGACTGAAGCTATAAGCTTCAGTTTTCATTTTGTAAAAATTTACAAAAAGTTATTTACAAGAACAATCGTTTGTGTTAAAGTTAATGCAAGGAGGTTATGCAATGAAAAAATTAATTTTAGTAAAAATAGATTCAAAATATTGTGATTATTTAAGAAAATTTGATTCAAGAGTACCCTATAATTATAACAAGAAGTCATCACGACCATTTGTTGGAGCATTATTAACAATTAATGATTGCATGTATTTTGCCCCATTATCTAGTCCTAAACCAAAACATAAAAAATTAAGAGCAAAAATAGATTTTCTTAAAATAGACTATGGAAAATTAGGCGCTATAAATTTTAATAATATGTTGCCAGTTACCGAGAAAAATATAATTAAGCTACAATTAAATAAGAAAGTTTCCAATAAAAAGGAAGAGAAATATATTAAGCTTTTAAAAGAACAAATTCTTTGGTTAAATCGTAATAAAGTAAAAATATATAATAGGTGTGAAAATTTATATAATAAGTATATAAATAATACCTTAAGTCCCAATATTATTAAACGTTGTTGTAATTTTAAACTATTAGAAGAAAAATGTATAGAATTCAACCATCAATACCAAAGTTGACAATAAACCATTATTTATTTATAATTATTAACAAGGCCATTGAGGAAAATAGTAATAAGATAAGTATCCTTATAGTGAGCTAGGTAATAGTGGAAGCCTAGTAGTATATCCTTATGAACGCGTTCCTTAAATAAAAGCTGTTGTATAATCTGCATTAAAGATTAAAGCGCATAGAAATCTCTATGAAGTAAGGTGGCACCGCGAGAAAACCTCGTCCTTATTTTATAGGGATTTTTATATTAAAAGGAGGAAATAAAATGATCACTAAATTAGAAGAAATATTAAATCAAACTTTAAAACAATTAAACTATAATTATAACGTCAAAATCGTCAAATCAAATATCGAAGGTACCGACTTTCAGTGTGATGATTGCTTTAAACTAGCTAAAGAATATCACGAAGCGCCATTAATTATTGCCGAAAAAATCGTAAACAAATTAAAAGAAAACCCAAACTATCAAACCTACTTCAAAAACATCACCGCCGCCAAACCAGGCTTCATCAATATTAATGTCAGCGATAAACTCATAAATATTTCTCTAAAAGAACTAATGAATAAAAATAAATTCGGCATTAAAGAAAAACATAATAAAATCGTCTTAGACTATGGCGGTCCAAACATCGCCAAACCCCTTCATGTAGGTCACCTAAGAACCGCCATCATAGGCGAGGCCATAAATAATATCTTAAAATTTCAAGGTAATAAAACCATATCTGATGTTCATCTAGGCGATATCGGCGCCCAAATGGGCCAAGTAATCTATGGCATAATAAATGACTTTCCAAATCAAAATTACGAAGATATTACATTTGACCTAAACTATTTAAACGTCACCTATCCTAAAATAAGCGCCCTTTGTAAAGAAAACGAAGAAGTAAAACAAAAATGCGCCCAAATAACTAAAAAACTTCAAGAAGGTGATAAAAACTACCGCATCCTATGGCAAAAAATCTGTAAACTTTCAGTAAATGATATCAAAAAAATCTATGACTATCTAGATGTTCATTTCGACTATTGGTATGGTGAAAGCGATTCCTATAAATACTTTGATGAAATGCTAAAATACCTTGAAGATAATCACTACGTAAAAATCGATGATGGAGCCAAAGTAATCGATGTCAAAGAAGAAGACGATAAAATAGAAATTCCCCCTTGTATAATTCAAAAAAGCGATGGCGCCTATCTCTACGCCACCTCTGACTTAGGAACAATTTGGCAAAGAAAAAAAGACTTTAACCCAGATGAAATAATCTACGTCGTCGACGCCCGTCAAAGCATGCACTTCACTCAAATCTTTAGAGCCGCTAAAAAAACCAATATATATAATGGTAAACTTTCTCATTATGGTTATGGAACTGTCAATGGTAAAGATAATAAACCATTTAAAACTAGAACCGGTGGTGCTTTAAAATTAGAAGATTTAATCAAAGAAACCAAAGAAGAATTCATAAATCTTCGAAAAGAAAATCAAAACATGGATAATGAAGACTTAGATATCCTTGTAAACTCTATCTTAAAATTTGCTGACCTACAAAATGATTACACTAGAAACTATATCTTCGATATCAAAAAATTCAGTGAAGTAAATGGCAAAACCGGACCATATATCTTATATACATATCTTAGAATAAATAAACTTCTAACAAATAATAAAGCAAATCTATCTGATAATATCTATAATGATATCGATAGAACCTTGCGCTTAAAACTGTTAGAAGTAACCAATATCTTAGAAGAAGCTGCCGAAGAAAGAAAACCGCATATAATTGCTAACTATCTGTATGAACTTTCTGTCATTGATAATAATTTTTATCAAAACAACCATATAGCTGCTCTAGATGAAACCATTAAAAACGATTATAATATAATTTTAACCTATAATAATTTTATCTTAAAAACTCTGTTAAACCTACTTGGTATTCATATTCCAAAAAGCATGTAAAAGAGTTGAAAACCCCTCTCAATTATGATATATTATTATCAGAGATAGTGTGAAAAGTTTTATGGAAAACTAGGCACATTAGAAGAAAAAATATTAAGATGAAAATCTTGATATAAAT
>CALVVS010000078.1 GCA_944363925.1 uncultured Bacilli bacterium
GTAGTATTTGATAATGGAATGACTTCTGATTTAATCTCAACGAGATTTGATAAGGAGTTGATATAGGATGGAAACAGTCATCATCAATTATATTTTAGGTATATTTTTGGGTTGGTTTCATACATATTGTTGGAAAGATTTATTAAATGATGAAGAAAATATACACAAGAAGAAAAAATATATAATTTCCATACTTTTAATTTCTTTAATTTTAACAGCTTCCAATTTCTTATTACCACAACAATTTAAAATATTTGTAATTTCGCTTTTATTAATAACTGTTAATTATCTTTTAATTAGCAAAGATTTATCAACGGCTTTAATATCAGTTATTATATCACAAATAACAATATCCATATCAGAATTTTCTTTTGCTATTATATTGTCATTTTTTTATAAAGGAGATATACAGGAACTAATAAAAAATACAACAATTTTTTCTATTTTAAATATATATATTACACTGTTATCGTTTTTTATTAATAAAATTGGATTTACAAAACTTTTATATTATTTACTAAAGCCTAAAAAGAACAATAATATAAATATAGATTCAATAATATATTCAATAATTATGATAATAATTATAATTGTTGCTACCATGGAAACATATATGGAATTACCATTTACTATAGTAGTGATAACAAACACTATTATGGCTATAGTATTTATAGGAATATTAATAATGTCAAAGAAATTAGAAGATAAATATAATAAAATAAACAGTAAATATCAGACAAGCATTTCTAGTTTAAAAGAATATGAAGTTATGATTGATAAATTTAGGGTAGATACACATGAAAATAAAAATGAATTTTTAACCATTAGAAATATGCTAAAAGATAAAAACAATAAGGAAGATGTTATTAAATATATAGATAAAATAGTTGATAATAAAATAAAAGATAATGACAAAATAATGAAAAAAACTGCCAAAATCCCATCAGGAGGATTAAGAGCTACTATTTATTCTAAATTATGTTTAATGGAAAAATTAAACATAAAATATACTTTAAATATCTCTAGAGAAATTAGAACAACAGACTTAATTAATTTAGATGAAGATCTAGTTTTAAAAATATGTAAAATATTAGGTGTGTTTTTAGATAATGCAATTGAAGCTGTAAAAGGCTTAAAGAAAAAAGAAATTGCAATAGATATGTATAATATTGATAATGAATTATGCATTGACATAACTAATAATTTTGAAGGTAATTTGGACTTAGATAAAATAAACAATATGAAATATACAACTAAAGGAGAAGGACACGGATATGGACTCACTTTAGTAAGTAAATTATTAGAAGAAGAATCTGATAAATTAGAAAATGAAAAAAGTATTAATAGAGATACTTTTACTCAAACATTAAAAATAAAAATGTAGATAAAATTCAATCTACATTTTTATTTAATTAAACTTTTTGGACATTCTGGTTCATCTAACCACCATGATAAACATGCATTACTAGCAGAACCAGCAAACATTCCGCCTAGTGAAGATAATAATGAAGCAATAAAACTCATACAACAAACTCCTTTCCATAGATTTATGTTTAAATTAAACAATTTAAACCAAACTTTAAGGTTGATAACTTTTATAGTTATCATAAGGTTCTCCGCATATTTTATACATTGTTGGAGAAGTAAACACACATTGTATTAATAATGAAAATATCAAAGAATTTGCTAAAAAATTATTGTTAGTAAGTATAGATATTACAACAAACATAATATCAATTAAGGTTGAATCAGTTTTATAAATTTTTCTTCTTATTGGTCTTACAATTGGCTTTTTCCATGTATCTGCTGGACTGTTTTTATATATCAATATTATCCCAATTATCCCAAATATAATTTTAATATTAATGGGTATTACAACATTTAAACTTAAATAAGTTGATAAAATAAATACAGTAGCAGATGAAACTAAACAAATCCAACTTTTTGAAGCATGTATTCCAAACGATGGTGCACGTAAAATATTATAAATAATGGTAAAGATTAATAATTCTTTAAATATGCCGAGGTATATAGCAATTCCAAAAATAATAATAGATTTAGTAATCATCAAATATAATCCAAGCAGACCATACTTTAATTCGGCTAATTTTTCTTCAGAATAGTCTGGATAATATTTGTGAATTAAATTCATGGAATTATTTATAAATACTTCTTTCATACAAATCCTCTCTTTACCATAAAAAATGATACAATAATTCGAATAAAAAAATATGCAAAATGTTTAATATATAAATAATTTATTCCTATTATTTTAAAAAGTATTTTATTTATGACACTTGTTAGCATTCAGTCAAAATAAATATACATTCAAACAAATTGTTTAAATAATGTCTCTAGTACGTGTAAAATCAAACATGTCGATGTAGTACTTGTGCACATTCAAATATATGTATGGGGTAGTATGTTGTAAAAGAAAATTTTGTCGGAATTTATGATTTGGTTTTCATTGAAAGCAAAGGCCTTATTAATGTATACTAGTATTGTAAGAGACTTACTAGAAGGGAGATGTAAGACATGAAGGGCAAAGTTAAGTGGTTCAACAATGAAAAAGGTTTTGGTTTTATCGAATATAACGATAAAGAAGATATATTCGTCCACTATTCAGCAATTCTTACACCTGGCTACAAAACGCTAGTTGAGGGTCAGTACGTTGAATTCGATTTAGTCAGAACTGATAAAGGATTACAAGCAAAAAACGTTGTCGAAATTAAAACTGCACTTGTGTAGTTTTTTTTCTATATAAACATGCAATAACATATAAATTTCATATATTTTATGATATAATGTAGATGGAAGGTGATGATATGAAATATATAATTCGTG
>CALVVS010000079.1 GCA_944363925.1 uncultured Bacilli bacterium
AAAAATAGATATCTGTGCAAGGTTCCCCCTAATTGACGCTCACGCTCAATATAATTGTAAATAGTCTGGTGCGATATTTTCTTGTCAAAACAAACAGATGATATGGTTTCAGGAGACCATTTCTTCTTTAAAAAAGTCTCTAAAATATCGGCTTCATTCTCGCCTATTAGATATCTTTTAGGCTTGAGCAATAATCGCAAATACGTTCGCATAAACGCTCTGCCATGCGTGTAAACGCCTTCAACACGATTGCGAGATAATTCAGGGATATGGTAGATTGCGATACTCCTATCGCATTTGCTATCTCCGATTGCGTTTTTTAGCTTTACACATGTTCTCTATTACGCTTCTATCGTCATACGTTAGACGGCGGTATTTCGGTTTTGTCATAGTGCTTTTCTTGGTCGAAAAACATCTACTCTACATCCCTTAAGCCGCTTGTCTAACTCCTTTAGCTTTTATGCACTGGAGATTTTAATTCGCGAGTTTAAAAACATTTCGGGGCAAACAGTAAATATATTAGATATTGATGCTGATTGTGGATGTATAAATATTTCTTCAAATCATATGATAATTCCGAAAAATAAGTGTGGTACAATTACTGGAACGATGTCTATAGAAGGTAAATCTGGACTAGTAGAGAAGAAGATAACTGTTATGACAGATACTTTAGTAAATAATAAGATAAATCTAAATATTAAAGTTAATATAATACCTGTATTAAGCTTGAATAAGCGATTTCTTTTTTGGAGAATAGGCGAAACAATTAAGTCTCAGCAAATCACAGCTATTTTAAAGAATACTACATACAAACTCCAAGATATCAATTACGATAAGAAAGCAGTTTCAGTAAATATTGAACATATATCTCCTACTCAATTAAGGTTAGAGATCACTCCGCTATCTACTAGAAAACCCACTAAGACTCAAGTTAGCATAGCATTAATAGGCAAGAATGGCAATGAAAAGAAATATCTAATTCCTGTATATATAAAATAAATATTAGAAGAATATATCTGGAGAAATACCTATGCGCTTTGCTCCACCCAAAATAACTTTATCATATGCGTCTAATTTATTTATTTTATATAATTTATTATTTTGTAATACAATATTTAAGTAATCTGCATTCTTAGATATCTCATCAAATTGTTTTGGGGTAATATTTGAAACACTTTTTCCATTTATAGATTTCAAAGGCTGTGAAAATATATCATTAAAAATTTTAGCTTTGTAAAGGTATTCTCCTAATTCAGATGTAGGGCGTAAAAAAGTATTATCATTTATTGTATATAGGGCTAGTTCGCATGTAGGATTTTTATTTATTAAATGATTCCAATTAAAGAAATCATCGCAGTAAAAGTTTTGAGTTAAATCTATATCAGCTAAGTACTCTACGCATACATATCCACTAAAGCCAAATTTATTCTCATAATAGATAGACTCTAAAATAAATTTATTTTTAGTACGTATTTTTATTAAAAAATCCCCTATTTGCCCTGTAAATTCTCCGTCTTTTAATAATGTTGGTAAAATAGAATTTAATTTTTTTATTTCTTCCGAATAAAACGCGGCTTGGATATTATCATTTTTTTGCTTACTTTGAGAAATAGCAAAAGTAAGCGCCTCATAGAAATATTTAAGCCATGGCGCATTCTTATCTAATATAATATTATTTAACAAAGTGAGTTCATAGGCATTGCCAGAAGACAACATTCTATTATATTTATTAGCATCATCGCGACTTCGAGAGAAGAAACCTTCTGAATTAAAAATATATTTGAATTTTATAGATTTTTCATCCGATTTTAAAGTTAGCTGGTCTACATTAAAATCACTTTTTTTAGCTTTTATTCTGAAATATTCTACTTGAGGTATTGAAGTATCAATTAATAAGCGATCTTCTTCAATAACATTGTCATAAATACTGCCAGTACGAACGCTAACTTTACTTAAATTTGGAACACCTTGTAAAATGCTAACAATATGTCTATAGTCAGTATTCGTGACCAGTGATTGTAAACTCTTTAGTTTATCGTAAGATTGCGCATGCAGTGAGCTAAACCCAAGAGATAACACAAAAATTAAATAAAAGACTTTTTTCATAGATTAATATTTGTAGGGTCCCTTTTTTACATCTAAAGATTCTATTAATTCCCGACTCTTTTCAGGAGTACCACATCTAAATATACCTTCAATTTTTTCCAAGGTACATGGTTTACCATTACCACAATTGTGAACTTCTGTGGCGACATAACGCGTGTATATTACTCTGTATGTATTTTCGCGCAATAAGACATAATAATACCACTCGCCATCAATTTGGAATTTATCATAATTATTAGATACCACATTTGTAGTTACTTGTGTTCCTGAGCATTCCGACCCCGAAAGCTCAGTCCAATTATAATAACAAGTATTTTGTTCAAATTCTATACATCTTAAATTCTCTAATCTCTGTCCAATTTCAACCGGTTCACCTCTACTAATAACTTTTTATTTTCAAAACGCCAGTGCATAACTGGCAGTAGATGTTTTTAGATATTGTTGGTTTTTTGTAAAGATTAAAGTTTAAGTTGTTGATTCATTTTCTCATTGCCCCCTAGGGGGCGGCGCACTTTAGTTCGTGAAGATAATCGCTTGGACTCTTCCAATTTAGTGTCTTTCGGGCTCGAGAGTTGATCTCGTTTAACGCAAATTTTAGTTCCCTTCCTGTCGCTTTTCGCAAATCCATTCCCTTCGGAAAGTACTGTCTCAACAATCTATTTGTGTATTCATTGAGACCTCTTTCGTAAGA
>CALVVS010000080.1 GCA_944363925.1 uncultured Bacilli bacterium
TTTATTAGTTTATTTGTTATATCATGTATCATATGCTTTCTGGCATTTCTTATCTTTTGATACATCCTTTGTATTTTTAACTTTAATTTATATCTGTTTTTACTTCCTGGCTTACATCTTGAAAGTCCTCGCTGTAAACCTATTAATCTTTTGTTATTTAGTTTAATCGTATTTTCTATTTTTTCATTATAAGATGTTACTATTAAATCTTTGATACCTAAATCTATCCTTATTATACTTTTTGGAGTAAATACTGGTCTAATTAAAAGTTCTTCTATTAAGACACTTACATAATACTTGCCGGCTTCTTTTTTAATAACGGCACTTTTAATATTACCAGGCACTACTTTTTTATTTCTATATCCTCTTATTTTTACTTCTTTTAATTTTGGTAAAGTAATAGTTCTATTTTTTAAATCTAATTTGATAGAATTATATTCTTTACCTTTATAACTACTTTTAATGTTATTTGTTTTATATCTTTCATGTACTCCTTTTGCTTTAAATCTAGGGTAACCACTTCCGTTGAAAAAATTCTTATATGCATTATCCAAATCTAACAAACTACTTCTTAAACTTTGACTATCAACTTCCTTTAACCATTCTTTTTCTTTAGATAGCAATGGTATTAATTTTATTTGGATAAAGTCTAAAAACATAACCTTTTAATATTTGCATATTCTCACCTTCTATCAATGTTGCAATCAATATACCACGAATAATGACACTTGTAAATAACTTTTTGTAAACTTTTTATATTTTACAAAGCAAATTCTTAGTAAATAAAAAGCACATCGAAAAAAAGGCTCAAAGCCTTTAAAATAAACCATAAATAGTGCCATCTTTATCAATTCGCATATTTTCATAAGCCGGCTTCTTAGAAAGTCCTGGCATCGTCATAATTTTACCCATATAAACAACTATAAACCCAGCTCCACTATTTACTTTAACATCTCTAACTGTAATCTCATAATCCGAAGGAAAACCTAATTTTTTAGGATCATCACTAATCGAATATTGAGTTTTAGCCACACATATCGGCATCTTATCTAAAGCAAGTTCCTCTATTTTTTTAATGCTCCCTATCGCCTCATCTAAATATTTAACACTAGACGCATGATAAATTTCCTTAGAAACTTTAGCAATCTTATCATAAATAGTTTCATTTTCGCTGTAAAGCAAATGAAACTCTTTTTCATTTTCACACATATTGGCTATCTTTTGCGCTAAACTCAAAGCTCCCGTTCCTCCTAAAGCATATGAATCACAAACCTCAAACTCACATCCTAAATCATGGCAAAATTCTCTCACATAATTAATCTCTTCATCATCGTCAAACTGAAATTTATTCAAACAGACAATCACATTATCTAAATACTTCTTCATATTCAAAATATGAACCTTTAAATTGCAAATACCTTTTTTAAGCAAATCCATATTCTTTAAATGTAAATCATCTTTCATACCACCATTATATTTTAAACTCCGTAAAGTAACATTAAGCACAATAACACTTGGTTTTAAATCACCTATTCGGCATTTAATATCCATAAATTTCTCGGCTCCTAAATCAGCCCCAAACCCAGCTTCTGTAACAACATAATCAGCTAACCTAAGCCCAAGTTTAGTCGCAATCAAACTATTGCACCCATGAGCAATATTCGCAAAAGGACCTCCATGAATAATAACCGGATTATTTTCAAGTGTCTGCACTAAATTTGGCTTAATCGCATCCTTAAGTAAAATAGTCATCGCCTCTTCTACCTTTAAATCTCTAACGTATAAAGGCTTGCCATCAGTGTCATAAGCAAATAATATATTGCCAATTCTCTTCTTTAAATCATCTATATCACGCGCTAAACATAAAATAGCCATAATCTCCGTTGCCACCGTAATACAAAAATGATTTTCATGAGCTACATCCTTGCTTAAATCCATGCCAACCATAACCGTCCTAAGCGCCCGGTCATTCATATCAACACATCTGTTAAATAAAATTTTGTCCTTATCAATGTTCAAACTATTACCTTGAAAAAAATGATTATCAATCGCCGCACAAAGTAAATTATTCGCCGCCCCAATCGCATGCATATCACCAGTAAAATGTAAATTAATATCCTCCATTGGAATAACTTGTGAATAGCCGCCACCAGCCGCTCCACCTTTAATACCAAAAACCGGACCTAAAGAAGGTTCCCGAAGTACCGCTAAACTGTTAAACCCAAGCTTTCGCATACCATCGTGAATACCAATACTCATCGTCGTCTTACCCTCGCCAAATGGTGTTGGATTAACCGAAGTCACTAAAATAAGCTTACCATAATCATCCCTCAAATTATCTAAAATTCCCAAATCAATCTTCGCTTTATATTTACCATAATACTCTAAATACTCCTCATCAATATTTAATTTCTTAGCCACCTCACTAATCTTAAGCATTTTTGCTCCTCTGGCAATCTCAATATCTGTCATATTCTCACGTATAATCAATCTTAAGGAAATTAATCCAATTATTCGATTGATTCTCCTTTCTATCAATATTTGAATTATT
>CALVVS010000081.1 GCA_944363925.1 uncultured Bacilli bacterium
TTATGGAAGAGGGAAAAGAACTAGCATTAGAACTAGGTAATGCAGAAAATTTAAGAAATTATGAAGAGGAGAGTGAAGTATAATGGCATATAAAGGACCAGATATATCTGCTTGGCAAGGAGATATAGATATTAAAACATTAAGTCCACAAGTGGACTTCTTTATTTTTAGATGTTTTGCAGGAAGTTCTAAGGATAAAAAAGTAGACAGAAATGTAAAATTAGCAATTGAGTGTGGTAAACCATACGGATTATATATTTATTCATACGCTTTAAATACAGCACAAGCAAGAGAAGAGGCACAAAGAGTTGTCGAACTTGCAAATAGTTATTCAGTAAAACCAGCATTTCTATGTATTGACATGGAAGATGCAGATGGTTATAAAAAAAGAAATGGAATGCCTTCAAACCAGACTCTAAGAGATATTTGTACAGCTGAAGGAGAGATTTTTGAACAAGCTGGTTATTATGCTATGGTATATGCTAATACAAGTTGGTGGAAGAATCAATTAGCTGGATTAACTAGATTTGATAAATGGGTTGCACACTGGCCAACTTCTGGAGGAAAACAAAAAGGAAATGCAACATCTCCAGATGGAGAAAATGCAAATAATTGTGGTATTTGGCAATTTACTTCTGAAGGAAGATTAAATGGATACAATGGAAATCTTGACATGAACTATGCATATAAAGATTTTGTTTTAAATAAAAATGGTAATACAAATCCTACACCAGTTGTTGAAACACAACCAAGTAATCCTTCTACATATGTAGTAAAAAGTGGAGATTGTTTATCAACGATAGGAAGTAGATTAGGTGTAAATTGGAAAGACATAGCAAATGCGAATGGAATAAATAGTCCATATATAATTTATGTAGGACAAGTTTTAAATATTCCAGGAGGAAATGAACAAAACAATAATTCTTCATCTACTGCAAATTCAAGTAGTAGTACAACATATACTGTGAAAAGCGGAGATACACTATCTGGAATAGCAGCAAAATTTGGAACTACATATCAAAAAATTGCAGCAGACAATGGAATTTCAAATCCTAATTTAATACATCCGGGTCAAGTACTAAAGATTAATGGTACTAAAAATGCAACTAGTACAACATATACAGTAAAATCTGGAGATACATTATCTGGGATAGCAGCAAAATTTGGAACTACATATCAAGCACTTGCAAAGAAAAATGGAATCTCAAATCCTAATTTAATATATCCAGGACAAGTTTTGAAAATTTAAGAATAGAGGAGAGCTTTTTCTCCTCTATTGTATATTTTTTAATTTTTGTTGTATATTATATAATATATCAAAGGCTTCTTTACAGGTAGTATTATCTAAATCAACATTTTGTATTTTTTTAATAATACTATTATAAGACCCTTGATTTAAAGGTGCTTGATTAGTAACGACTTCATATTTTAAGTCGAGATTTTCTAGTAAATGTGTGTATTTTTCTAATTTGGCGATTGGAAAGCCACACTTTACTATTTCGGGACTTAAATTTGTTAATTTTAAGCCTATTTTATCTGAAACTAATTGAGCATCTTCATTTAATAAATTATAAAAGATCCCTACTTGAAAAATATAAATCTTATTAGGATCTTTTTTCTTTAGCTCTTGATATTGTTTCATTAGTTTACTCCTTTTCTTTTTTTTCCTTTCTTTCTAACTATAATATCTCCAATTTCACAATCAAAAATATCACACATTTTTTCTAAAGTATCAAATCTAATGCTAGTAGTTTGATTTTCCATCATTCGTGTAAGTGATTGATAACCTCCTTCCATTTGTTTTACAAACCAATACTTTGTTTTGTTCTGCTTTTTTAATAATTCTTTTACATTTATTTGTATCATCTCATCACCTCCCTCTGATATAACTATTTTAAAGGAAAGTAACAATTATTTTAACTATTTGCAAATTGACTTAAATTGCAGATAACTATATTCTAATATAGGTATTTGTGTTATAATATATCTGTAAGAAGAAAAGGAGAAGAATGTATATGAAAAATGCAGATATATTAGAGATGTTAAATGAAATAAGTAATTATTTAGACCGAGAAGAATATCAAAAAGCTTCAAATTACATTGTACAGAAAAAAATGGAGATAAATACTGAAGATGATCCTTCAAGTGAATATATAGAAAAATTAATGAAAAATTTACAGTAAAAGTCGAAAAGTGTCGAAATATGAAACAATAGTTATATCAATAAAAATTCGATTAAATACCTAACTTCCAATATAGTTATTTTTATTTACATAATATGGTAGAATATATATAAGAGATATCTCAGATATTTTTAAGGAGGAAATAATAATGAATTTAAATTTATTTGAGAAACTATTGACACATTTATTAAAAAGATATACATATAAGATATATATGTCCGGTGTAGTAGATGGCTTTAACTGGAATAATAAATAATTTTAGCAAGGCTGTAATAAGGCTGTAAAAATAAGAAATTACATTATAACATAAATAAAATAAAAA
>CALVVS010000082.1 GCA_944363925.1 uncultured Bacilli bacterium
GTGCCGCCCTTTACCGTGCCGAAGTTGTTGGCGACAAGCCCTGCCAAAGTCGCCGCGCCGGCGGTCTTGGAGCCGCCTGCCAACGTGCCCTCGAACTTGCAATTTTCGATCGTGCCGTGATTGTCGATCGCGATGCCTGCGGTGACGGTGTTGTCGCCGAACGCGTCGAACACGGAGTCGACGACGGTCAAGTTGCTGACCACGCCGCCCTCGCCTATGCTCTCGATGAGCGCGGACTTGGCGCCCGTGCCCTCGTTGAACTCGAAGATGTTGCTCAGCACATAGCCGCCGCCGTCCAGCGTGCCGGTGAAGTCGGCGGTGCGCCAAGAGAGCATCGCGCCCTTGCCGCCGAAATCGATATTGGAAGTCAGCCTGTAGTCGAGCGTGTTGTAGTCGGCGGCGCCGTCTTCGTTGCTCTGCAAAGCGCGCCAATCGTCGAGCGAGCCGAGCAGATAGGTCGTCTTGCCGTCCGCTATCTGCGCCTCGAAATATCTCAAAGTCAGCGTGCCGGACGCGCGGACGATAAAGTTGCCGCTGTCGTCGAGACTGTCGCCGCCGTCCGTCTCGATCGTCAGTTGTTGATATTCCTTTACCTTGGCGGAATAGGTGCCGTCGCCGTTCTCTACGAGTTTTTCTTCATCGACGAGTTGCGCGAACATGCCGGACACGGCGTCGACTTCGATGTTCTCCGCCTGCGAGCAAAGCTCGTTGTACTCTTCCTGCGTCAAGCCGTACTTCTCCGCCGCTTCGTTAAAGCCCATACCCACCGTCGCGGCGCCGCTCGTCGTCGGCAGATCGATCTTATAGCGGTAGGACTGATCCGCGCCGCTTATCGCAACGCCGATGTTGAGGTCGATGGGGTTGATCGCGCCATCGATCGTATACTTTGCGAGCGTCGACCAATCGAAGCCCTGCGGCACGGCGAGAGTGTCTATCTCCGCGAACCAGGACGCGTTGGTCAGGTTGAGGTTGCCCGACTGCGGCGCGAAGAGCAGCTTTTCGCCGCCGTATTCGGTGCCGTTCCAAGTGCCCGTCACGACGAACACTTTGGCGGAGGAATACAGCCCGGCGTCGACGCCCTCGACGCCAACTATGTCGGCATAGTCGGTCAACATCGCATAGGCGCGCATGATCTCGGCGACGGAATAGCCTTCAAGCGGCGTTGCGACGCCGAACGGAGCCTTGTCCTCGCCTATCGTCACCGGCACGAACTCCGCGCCCTCGTCGGTGTCGACGAGACGTACGAAGTTGCCGTCCGTGTTGACAAGCACGGTGCGGACCGCGGTGTTCGCGTTGACGATCGTCACATATTTCGCCTTGTTCGCGTCGGCGGCGGCTTGCAAACTCTCATCGACGTGAACGCCGCCCAAAGTCTCCTTGTCGGCGACGACTATCGTGTCGGAGAGCCTTGCCGTCGCGTAGGCATTGCCGTCGTAATACTTGTCGGCGTTGACCGTGTCGGCTGTCTTGGGGTGGATGATCAGCGCGATGCCGTCAGAGACGGAGCTGCCGCCGCCCTCTATCTTGTATGCGACGCGGTTGTCGGTGTCGAAGGTGATGTCGCCGACCGTCGTGCCGCCTCCGCTGATCACGCCCTCGACGAAGGACTTGGAATAGTAGCCGACCGCGGTGCCGCTGACGGTGACTTCCTTTTCTTCGCCGTCCACGGTGAGCTTGACGGTGTACTCTTGCACGGTGCCGTTGTAGATGACCTCTTTGACGGAAGCGGTGCCCTCGGCGACGATCGTGGAGCCGAAGCCGCCCAGCGCGACGACGAACGCGCCCACGCCCTGAGTGGCGGTCGCGCTGTCGTCGTATTGATCGGCAAGCGAACTGCCAAGCGCGAACACGCCTACGACGCGGTTGAGCCCCGTGCCTACGCTGCCGCCGGGCACGGAGGTAAGGTAGCTGATGCCGTAACCTTCCCAAATGTACTTGCCCATCTCCGCGATCGCCTCGACGGCTATCACGTTGGCGTCCTGTGAATAGATCGTATATCCGGACCTATTGGTCTCGCCGGCGGAGCCGAACACGTTGTGTCTCACGCCGTCCGACGTGAAGTCGCCCTCGGACGTGAAGTAGTATTGAATGAAGCCCTCTTCGTGCGGATCGAGCAAGTTCAGCGCGATGCCGAGCGCGTCTGCGGTCACGCCGAGATCTGCCGTAGTGTTGACATAGAGCCCGCTCACGGTGGGCGTGCCGCTGCCGACGACGCCTTTGACGCCCCAAGCCGCCGCGGCGATGACTCCGCCGATGGTCAAGCCGTCCGCCTCGCCGACGATCGCGCCGCCGTCCGCTGCCAAGACGGAGCCGCTGCCGTAAGCCGCGACGCGGGTCATCGTGCCGCCGCCGAGTCCCGCAAGTCCGCCGAACGTGCCGCTTGGAGTGACGGTCTCGCCGCTTGTCGAAGTCATTTTGACCGCGCCCGAGACGGTCGCCGCGCAATCGGTGATCTCGCCCGTATTGGCGTTGACGGCGGTGAGCGCGCCTGCGTACCCTGCTCCGTCGATGTTCAGCGTGCCGACGACCTCAACGGAGACGTTGACAAGATCGCCGTTGTTGACGCCGACCGCGCCGAAGACGGCGCTGCTCTGCTCAAACGCGAGGTCGCAGCCCATCAATTTAAGGTTGACGTCGCGTATCGTGCCGTTGTTGACCGCGACGAGCGCGCC
>CALVVS010000083.1 GCA_944363925.1 uncultured Bacilli bacterium
TCTGGGAGGGGCAGACGCTCGTACTCTGGTTGTTGCTCAGTTCGCGCATGCCGTGCCGTTCGTCGTAGGCGGCTTGCACCTCGCGCAGGATGAGCCGGGTGTGCCGTTGCAGCGCCTTTCCGGCCGCGGTGAGACGGATGTTGCGTCCATCCGGCTCGAACAGGCGCATACCCAGCTCGGCTTCGAGCTTGCGGATGGCAGTGCTCAACGTGGGCTGCGTGATGTTGAGCGCCTGCGCGGCACGGGTGATATGCTGCAGTTCCGCCGCCTTGTCAAAGTATTCAAAATAGATCAAATCCATGGGACCGCCTCCCCATCTTTCCCGGGTGCCGCAGATGACGGGCAACTATGCAAACCGTGTCGAAACCGGGACGAAAATACGATAACATGGTTTGGTTACACCGTCAACCGGCATGCATTCCATAAAGTGAAACCGCTCGGATTCATAAAATTTATCAATGAATGAGCGGGCAAAATAAAAAGCGCTATCGATGGCGGCCAGATATCAATTTGTCATGCGCGCGGCGCAATGGATATAATGGGGCTGCACAACAGGAACCAGGGGTATGGCCTGGATTGGACACGTCAACGTCATTTGTAACACAATTAAGATTGCGAAAGGAGACAACTCCCATGTCGGCTGCCACCGTTCTCTGGCTCACTCTGGCCGCGCTGGTCATATCCATTGTGGCCGGCCGCAAGCTGAAGATCAACATCGGCATCATTGCAATATTCTTTGCCTTTATCATTGGTTGCTTCTGCTGCGGCAAGTCCGTTTCTACCGTTATTTCCTATTTCCCGGTGCGCTTTACGTTCATGATCCTGTCGATCAACTTCTTCTTTGGGTTTGTCATTCACAATGGCACCATGGAAGGGATCGCCAACCGGATTATCTACGCTTCCCGCAAGGCCACCTGGCTGCTGCCTTACATGATCTTTTTCACCGCGCTGATCATCTGCGGCGTGGGCGGCGGTTCCGTGGCGGCGACGGTCGTCGTGGCGCCCATCGGCTATGCGCTGGCCACGGCGGTGGGCTTTGAGCCGGTGCTGGTGGCGGCGGCGGTCAACCTGGGCGCTGTGGCCGTCAGCCTCGTGCCCTGGTCTTCCTATGGCATTTTGCTCAACGGCATTCTGCAACAGACGTTTGACGCGCAGTTCTCCTATGACGCCGGCCTTCGCGTGACTGCGTCCATGATCGTGGTGTTCCTGATCTCGTTCACGCTGTTCTATTTCCTCTGGCGCGGTGACAAGCTCAAGCGTAAAAACTGCCGCCTGATGCAGGTGGAGATGGAGAAGCCCGAGCCGTTTACGCCGGTGCAAAAGCGCACGCTGGCGCTGCTGTCCGTCATCCTGGCGCTGGTCATCCTCGTGCCGGTGGCGAAGATGATCTTCCCGTGCGACCTGACGAACTGGCTTGCCAACTACTGCGACATCCAGTTCCTGTCGATCGCGGGCGGCATCATCGCGGTGCTGCTGAAGGTGGGCGATGCGAATGCGGTCATCCAGCGCGACATCCCGTGGGGGCTGCTGGTCATGGCCTGCGGCGTGAGCATGCTGGTGGCTACGGCGACCAACGAGGGAATCGGGCCGGTGCTGGCCAGCTGGCTGTCCGACAGCATTCCCGCCGGGGCCATGCACGGCGTCATTTCGCTGCTGGCGTCCGGGATCAGCGCGGTTTCGGATGGCGTGAACGTGGGTGTCGGTACGATGTCCACCATGGTGCCGGCTCTGGCCGCCACGACCGGCCTGAGTGCGGCCGGGCTGGTGAATGCGATGTGCATGGGCCAGGCCATGACGTCCATTTCGCCGCTCTCGACCGGCGGTGCGCAGATCCTGTCGCTGGCTTCCCATCAGGACGAGGACAGCAGGCAGCGCCAGTACATCAAGCAGTTCATCATTGCTGCCTTCCAGCTGGTGTTTGCCGCGGTGCTCTCCTTCCTGGGATTCCATCTGATCTGGGGCTGATTGGAGCGCAAACCTGCATGACCACGGGGCGGGCCTGCTGGCCCGCCCCGTGGTATGCGCGGATGGCGGAGGGAAAACGGCGACGGAGGCGTTCAGCGGCCCGGCGCGGCGAGCGCGCGGTAGAGCCGCGAGATGGCCGAGCGCATGGCGTCGGCGAGGGGGAAGGCGCCGTCGCTGATGCACCAGCGGTAGACCAGCCCGCGCGCCATGTCCATCAGCAGGTCGCAGTGCGCTTCGACCGTCAGCGCGCGATCCAGTTCTCCCGCCTGCAACCCGTGCGCGACAATGGCCTCGAGCACGGTGTGCATGCCTTCGCCGCGGCGCAGGAAGTTGCGGTTTTCCCCGTTGTATAGCAACCGTGTCAGCTTGATACGGGAATAATCGGAATTGTAATAGGCATAACTGGCAAAATAGATCAGCAGCCGTTCGCGGGTATCGCCCTGTTGCACGCGCGGCGCCACTTCCGACAGGAAGTAGGCGTCCGACAGCACGTAGGTCTGGTAGTAGACGTCCAGCTTGGATGCATAGTAAAGGTAAAAGGTACCGGTAGAAACCCCGGCGCGCGAAACGATGTCGCCGATGGTAATGTCCTTGAAATCTTTTTCCTGCAGCAGCGAATAGGCCGCGTCAAACAGACGTTGCCGGGTCTGCTGCGCCTGCTCCTGCCTTGTCAAACGGTCGGTTCCGGGCGTCTCCAACTTTGCGGCTCCTCCTCTCTTTTTCTGCCAGTATACTCCAATTTAGCCGCTTGTGCAACGCAAAACGATGGGCCTGTCCAGCGCTCTTGACGAATGCGCGCGTCAGTGTTATATT
>CALVVS010000084.1 GCA_944363925.1 uncultured Bacilli bacterium
GGATAGGGAGCGGGGGCGCCGGAACGCTTCAGCTCATGGATATAGGCGGAAATCTTTCCCTGTTGCAGCGTGCTTTGGTCGCGCTCCAGCAGCTGGTTGCATTCGGAAACGTTGTTGATAAACCCGACGGCCATAAACAGCAATTCGGACAGGGCCGTGACCTGGGCTGCGTCCACGTGCGGGATGTCCTGTACGATGGGGCGCAGAGCGTCTATGGTGCCCTGCTCCAGCCGCAGCGCGAACGCCAGGTCGTAATCGAGATAGTCCTGCTCGTCCACCATCAGGAACGGGCCGACTGTGAGCTGGGCGGCCGAGCCATGCGGGCCGAGAATGGGGGAGGTGAAGCAGGTGAGCCCCATGGCGCAAAAATAGATGTATTTCCCGCCGAAGCGCTCTGCCTGATGCAGGCCAAACAGCTGCGTGCTTGTGCAGTTTGCGCTGTCCCGGTCAGCCGCATGGCACAGACGGCAGGATACGCAGCTGGGGCCGCAGGAAAACAGCTTTTCTCCGCTGTCCGTGGAGACGAGGCAACCGAGCCCCGTGGAAAGCGAGAAAGCTTCGGCGCATTTGCAGGCCAGTTTCAAATCAAAATCCATAGCGGCCCCCCGGTTTTGCGTGGCGATGCGTGTGTTGTTATTATAGCAGAAGCCGGCGCAGAAATCTGCAGTTTTAGAAATATTTTGCACACCAGATTTTTGTAATATCTTGCGGGGCAGGCAAAAAAATTGCACACAATTACAAGAATCGGCCGCCAGTTGGCGATATACTATCGGTAGCACACGAGGAGGAGGAACAGCACAATGGCAACCATCCAGGAAATCTCTGAAAACTTACAACGCGGCAAGGCAAAAGTGGTCAAGGAACTGGTGCAACAGGCCGTGGATGCAGGCATCCCTGCCAAGCAGATCCTGGAAGAGGGACTGCTGGGGGGCATGAGCGTGGTCGGCGTCAAGTTTAAGAACAACGAGGTTTTTGTTCCGGAGGTGCTGATCGCGGCGCGCGCGATGAATATGGGCATCGGCGTTCTCAAGCCCTATCTGCAGGACGATTCCATGCAGGCCAAAGGCCGCGTTTGCCTTGGCACGGTGCAGGGCGACCTGCACGACATTGGCAAAAACCTGGTCAAGCTGATGATGGAGGGTAAGGGGCTGGAGGTGATCGATCTGGGCGTCGACGTTGCGCCGGAAACATTTGTCAAGACGGCGATGGAACAGGACTGCGGGATCATCGCCTGTAGCGCGCTGTTGACGACGACAATGGGCGCCATGGCGGACGTGGTCAAAGCCGTGGAAGCGGCCGGCCTTCGCAATAAGGTGCGCGTGATGATTGGCGGCGCGCCCGTAACGGAGGCCTTTTGCGCACAGATCGGTGCGGATGCGTACACGCCGGACGCGGCCTCGGCGGCGGACAAGGCCGTGGAACTGCTGGCCAACTGACGCGGGAGGACGGCATCATGGACATGCAAGCATGGCAAAAGGCGGTTTTGGAAGGCGGCATGCACAGGCCAATGCCGGTGCTGTCCTTCCCCGCCACACAGCTGCTGGGGATTACGGTGCGCGACTTTGTCTTTGACGGCGAGGCGCAGGCGCAGGGAATGGCAGCCATTGCACGGCGCTGCCGGGCGGCGGCCGCCGTGTCGGCGATGGACTTGTCGGTGGAGGCGGAGTGCTTTGGCGCACAGGTGCACGTCACGGACGACGAGGTGCCCACCGTGGTGGCGCCGGTCGTGGCCGAACCGGAAGACGCGGAGCGGTTGGCGGTGCCGACGGTTGGCGCAGGCAGAACGGGCGTGTATCTGGACGCCGTCTCGCGGGCGCTGGAACTGATCCTGGATCGCCCGGTCTTTGCCGGCATGATTGGCCCGTTTTCTTTGGCCGGCAGGCTCATGGATATGACCGAAATTATGGTGCACTGTTATGAGTCACCGGAGATGGTGCACCTTGTGCTGGAAAAGGCAACCGACTTCCTCATTGCCTATGCCCGGGCCTACCGGGACCGGGGCGCGCATGGCATTGTCATGGCGGAACCGGCGTCGGGCCTGTTGTCGCCCGACCTGTGCGCGGAATTTTCATCGCCCTATGTGCGCAGGATTGTCGATGCGGTGCAGGATGACACGTTCTTGGTCATTTACCACAACTGTGGCCCCGCGGTTGCGCGCATGGTGCCGGAAATCCTGGAGACCGGCGCTGCCGCTCATCACTTTGGCAACGCCGTACCCATCAAGCAAATGCCTGCCCTCATGCCGGAGGCCAAGCTGGTCATGGGCAACGTAGACCCGGTAGGCGCGTTCCGCAACGGCACGCCGGAGAGTATGCGGCAGACGGTGACGGCGGTGTTGACAGAAAACGCCGGGCACAAAAACTTCCTGCTCTCGTCCGGATGCGACATCCCCCCGGCCACCCCATGGGAGAACATCGATGCGTTCTTTGCATCGGCGGAGGCGTTTTATGACGGAGATACAAAACAGGCTTGAAGCCCTGTTGCAAACGAGCGGCGCTGCCAGGACTGCGTTCCTGGAGCAGTCGCTCGTGCGGTATGATCGTAGTTTCCGCGAGCTGTGCCTGCAGAACCGATGCCGCCAGTACCGCGCATGCTACAT
>CALVVS010000085.1 GCA_944363925.1 uncultured Bacilli bacterium
TTGCCCTCAGTTCCTTCGTCATGGGGAAGCAATGCTCCACCCACTCGCCCTTGACATTCCGGCGGCTGGGCAGGGACACAAACAGCCCCTTTTCGCCCTCGACGACCCGCACATTCTTCACCAGAAAGCAGTCATCCAGGACCACGCTGCACACCGCCCGCAGCTTGTCGGGACCGGTAAAAGTCTTTTTGATTTCCGCTTTGAACTCCATTGAAAAACCTCCTGTCAAAAATTAGGGCGGGGCCGATGGCCCCGCCGCTGCTTGTTCCGATCAGCCGCCGTAGTTGAACATATCCTTGATGCGCTGGGTGATGGTGGGCAGCACGGTGTCGTCCACGATCAGGTACAGACCGGCCAGGATCAGGGCGCCCAGGACGATGGAGATCAGCACAGTAATCGCCACATCCAGCGTACCCTGACCGGTGCGGTCGGTCAGCGCCTCCGCCGTGCGGTCAGCCAGCTCACGGGCCTTCTGCTTGGCAGTCCAGATAGAAGTCATAGCCTTAACCTGAGTGTTGCGGATGAAGTTAGCCATAGTTTTTTCCTCCTGTTAATAAAATGATTTATTTAGTAAGGCGCGGAAATCGCCTGTACTACGGAATGTATCCCGGCTTACTGGTAGTAGCCGAGAATCAGGTTCAGGGTGGCGGAACCGAGTACGGCGCCAATGCAGGACACCACCGCCACAACAATGCGGTTGTTCCACTTTTTCTGATCCATCTCGTCAGCCATGCCGCGCCGGATGCAGAAATAGATGATAAGCAGACCGGCTACCACCGGCGCCAGCACCATCAGCCAGGTTGTCACATCACCGACCAGTTTCTCGGTTCCCTTGACAATCTGACTGTCCTGCACACCAGCGGCATAAGCCGGTGCGGACATAAAAAAAGAGGCGGTAAGTGTGGCAATACCAACACCCACCGCCCGGACAGTCTGTTTCAGCCTGCCCGCCGTCTGGTTGATTTTCTCTTTCATTCAAAACCTCCTATGAGTTAATCATCATCAAGGCCACCGCCCATAGCGCCCTTTTGCTGCGAAAGGCGGCGCATGATGTCCTTCTGGTAGTAAATCCAGATGTTCCACAATGCGATTTCTTGCTTCGTGTCGGTGATGATTGGCCGTTTCTGTTCCCGTTCTTCCCGCAGCCTGCGGTTATGCTCCATATCTCCCAACCCCAACATCTTGTTGAACATCCACTGAGAAAGGTCGGGCGCATACATCATAGCGGGGTGGTCGCGGCTGGTGATGATTTGATGGGGACGCTTGACGCGCCGGACCTCATCCGTATTGAGCAACTTTCTCTCGGTCAGGCTGACGCTCTGGGAGTTAGACGGGGTTGTGTATTTTCCGTTGCTGGCCGAAAGCTGGTAACTGGATGTGGTATAGCTGCCGAGTTTATCGGACATCTCCCGCAGCGTTTCCGGGTCATCGCTTTGCAGGTACGCCCAAACCTGACAGTTGCCCTTGATCGTGTTGGCGATATTGTCGCTGTACTTTTCTTTCAGTTGGTCAAAGCCCTGCACAAACAGGGCATATCGCATCCCACGGCCAGCCGCCACGGTCAGTTTGTTGGTCATGTCACTGATGGGAGTAAAGTTGCCATACTCGTCAAGGATGAAGTTGACACGGCGTTCCAGACGCCCGCCGCGCCGGTCTGCCGCCTCTGCCAAAAGTTCGTATTGCTGCGACACAATGAGAGAAGCAATGGGATAAAAGGTGGTTTTCTCGTCGGGCAGGATTACAAACAACGCCTGCTTTTTACTGCCCATATCTGCAAGGGTAAAATCGCTGGTATGGGTGATAGCGTAGATGGACTTCGAGGTGAACAGCCGCAAGGTGGTCAGGGCAGAGGTGTAGAAGCTGCCTCTGGTACGGGACGGCGCCACATCGGAAATGGACAGAAGCGCCCGTGCCGGGTGGGATGGAGAGAGCTTCTTGACATACTCCAACAGCGGCATCTTATTTCCGATGGTACGGCACATTTCCGAAATGAACCAATACACATTGGTCATGTTCTGAAATTCCGGTCGTTTTTGGTTGTCGCACACCACGCAAAGAATGGCAGCCGCTATGATGGAACATTCACCGTTTGTCCAAATCTTTTCGCCCTCCGGCTTACCAACCAGATTGTTCGTCAAGTCCCAGGCCAGCATTTCTGCACGGTCGGTGTCTCCCTCACTGATGGCGTCAATGATGGGCTGGAGCAGATTGTAGCGCATACTCTTTTCGGGGTTCTTGAAGTCCAGCACCAAAACCTCATAACCCAACTTTTTCAGGAAATCAGCGGTGTAGTGGAACAATTCGGCTTTGGGGTCGGAGCAGAAGATGGATTCTCCGGCGAGTCCCAAAAGACAGATACTTTCCAGAACCAGACATCTTGATTTACCGGAACGAGTGGCGCCAACGCAGAGCAGGTGGCAGTCATCACCGACAAAATAGATTTTTTCTTTATCGCCCTCCTTTCGCATACCTACCACCACGCCGCCTTTTTTCAGCGGAGTATCCGCTCCCAAAGGTTCCTGCTTGGGAATACCTTTGGGGTGAAGGTTCAACTTCAATTTATCGCCTCCTTATTTTTCTTTGAGAAAATCCAAACCATCGTATCCGGTATCTAAGAGCTGCCGGATCGTTGGGTTGTGCGGGTCAAGAATATAGCTGTCAAATGCTTTGTCTTTCTCGGAATCGGTCATCCACCGGGCTGAACCATGCTGGTATTGGCCCACGGCTCTGGGTGTCTGAATTTCCGGGGTGATCGTGTCCAGGTCTGATTCATACGGCCTCATGTTGGTCAGGAAGAACATAACCGCCA
>CALVVS010000086.1 GCA_944363925.1 uncultured Bacilli bacterium
AAGCCCTCCAGATAGATGGAACCGCCCTGTGTGTCGCCGGTCTGGGGTTGGTTGCTGTCCGGCTCATGCACAATCGGCTCATCCTTTTCGCTGGCCGCCTGCTGTTCCTCCTGAGAAGGCGCCGGGGGCGGAGTGGTTTCGGGTTTCTTTTCACTGTCGGTCAGGTTAACGTCTACCTGATCTTCTTCCTCCACATTCAAAACAGCATCGGTCTGGTTCTGGCTGTCAGTCGCTTCGGGTTTAGAGGTGTCCGGCACCACTACCAGCGGTTCGCTGGAGCTGCTGTCCGGGGTATTGCTGCTATCCACATCCTCGGCAGATACATCCGAGGGGGTGGATGCCGGATCAACGGTTGTGGTCTGCCCGCCCTTGCCCAGCAGCACTGCGGCAATCACAATTACCACAACGGCGGCTGCGCCAAGAACGGCCAACAGCTTCTTGTTTTTTGCACTCATTTGAAAACCTCCTTGTACGGTGATTTTATATTAAAATGATGGTAATATTTCTCGCCATCATTATACCATTTGCACAAATACGGCGTCCAGGTGTGATTCCTGCCAAATATTTTTTTGCGCTATGGAAAAGCGGCAGGGCGAAATACACAAAATTAAAACCTGGGAACATATTTGGCGTTGAGTTTCATGGTGATCTGCATGGGGGGCAGATGCCCGAACCCAAAGGAAAGCGGCACATCAACAGTGATTGTCCCTGTGACATTGAGCTGCGTAATGCCATCCGGCACAGACGGGGCCAGCGGAGCATTTTCTACATCCAGGTGCAGGTCGTACAGTCGATACTCCAAATTCTCGCCGCTGTACTTTACATACTGCCCGCCCTCGTATTCAATGCCCAAAACATCTTGCAGGCGGGCGTACACATTGCCGCTGGTAACATTCTGTGACCAGGACGAACCGGCAAGTTGATAGCCACCGGAGTAACCCTCACGCAAACCGGCATAGGCTTCATCCCAATTCTCGGTGGCCACATCTACAATGGCGGACTGGACAGAATCACGCACCCCCTGCGCAACGATCATCAAGCGCATATACTCAAAGGTCACACAGGCCAGAATCAGGCAGCAGAGGACAACGGCCAAAATCATCGGTACGCCTTGCCCGGATTTGCTTTTCAGGACTTCTCGAATCTTCTTCACTTCCAATACACCTCCGAAGTCCCGCTGGCCTTTGCTGTCAGAGTGACAGGAAAGGATGCAAACTCACCGAACAGCCCAATATTGACGGTGGTTGTGAGGGTCACTTCCACCTCGTTGCCGAGCTGGATTTTTCCGGTGTCGCTCCATGAGATATTGGGGTCGAGTCCGGTTTGCTCCCGCAAATCCGCTGCTTTTGCGTTTGTGGCAGAGCCAACCTGCCCATTGATTTCCGCAGTCCGAACCAGTTCGTCCGCAAAGACATCAAGGTTCTGCTTTGCCACGAATACCGGTGCAATGCGGACCACCAAAGCCAGAACCATTGCAATCGCCAGAACCAGGACACACACATCCACAAAGCCCTCGCCCCGTTTGTCCTTCAGAAGTCGTTTCAAGGTTTCTCCACCTCCTTTAGAACAGTTCGCCAAAGGCTTCCAACACCACATAGCCCAGGACACCCAGATACATCAGCAGGAAACAGCCCAGCAGCATAAAGGAATACTTACGCATTTTTCCCGGCTGCTTCATGGCTTCCAGTTTCAGTTTTTGAAGTTCCAACTGCTTAAAGGTCATAGAAAGCATCTGGAAATACATGATACCGTTGTCGCCGCGCTTGACCGAGATCAAGCCGCGCACCACATCGGACAGCATGGTGCTTCCAATCCGGCTCTCCATGCGGGTGAGTGCGTTTTCCTCGTTGCCGGATGCCATATCCGCAATCGTGATTTCCAGTTCCCGCTTCATGGCATGACCGGCATTTCTCTGGTAGGATTTCAGGATGTTCAGCACATCACGGGATGCCCTGAGTTCCTGTTCAATGGTGTTTACAAATCTGGGCAGCTCGGCTTCGATTTCTTCCCGGCGCTGTTGAACGATCTCGTCCGCTCGTTTCTGCTCTTTGAAGTAAACTGCCACCGCCAGAAACACAATGACCGGCGCAAGGATCGGGAAAATCAGAAGGGCCGGGATAATCAGCAGAGCAATCAGCCCAGCCTTTACCCAGGCCGCCGCAATATAGGTTTCTGGGGACATTTTAATTTCAGCGGATTTCAACTGCGCCTCCAGCTTCTTCCGCTTATAGTTGTCCAGATGTACCAGTGGCGAAAGCCGCGCCGCCATATCGAACAGGACAGCGTTGATGCTGCCTTTCTGGGACTTCCCTCGGCTCGTTACGGTCAGAACCGCCTTTGTGCTTGCGGAAGTCGGCAGCCGGAGCAGCCCAGCCAATAAAAAGAACGCTCCCAGGCCAAAGAGCGTCCCAAAGCATAGTAAAATGAGATACAAAACTCGCGTCACCTCAATTCTTTGTAATAGAGCCGTTTGGGGCCGGTGTTGCGGCTGTCGGCTCTGGGGCGCCCCGGCACATTCCAGTTCCCGCCGCCTCGCAGTCCCGGCGCACATTGCCAGCCGGAAGCCCGCAGGCTGGCTCCGTTTTCGGTTGCCAGGGTGTAGGTGATGATTTTCTGATAGCCCATCAGTTTCGCAATCCGGGCGCACCGGCTGTAAAGGAAGCTGCACCCGTTGGCAATACCATCGGTGCAAAGCCGGGTCACTTCCGCTGTTTTCCCATCATCCAGTCGGCGGGCAACGGGGCGCCC
>CALVVS010000087.1 GCA_944363925.1 uncultured Bacilli bacterium
AAGCCATCATCAAAAAATATGGCAAAGAATAATGCATCTGGTACTACTTCTCTTTCTAATAATGCTATTCAAAATGCAAAGCAATTATCAAGAGTAGATAAACATAACTATCGTAAGTATGATAATAATCAAGAACTTATAGAAATAATAAAAGGCACTACTTCTCTTTATGATGATGTTAAAAATCTCTATTTAGAAGAATTTGAAGAAGCAAGAATTGAATATAATAAAGAACAAGAATTGAAACATAGAAATGATAGAAAAATTACTGACTATTTTAAAAAGATAAGTGATAACTCTAAAAATGACCTTGCTTGTGAGATTATCATAGAACTAGGCGATAAGAAATATTGGGATACTAAAGATGATAAATTTAAACATAAAATGACTAACGTGTTTAAAGAGCAACTTAATGATTTACAAGAGTTAGTTCCTGATTTTAAAATAGCGAGTGGTATTATTCATTATGATGAAACTATCCCTCATCTTCATATTGTAGGTGTTCCAATAAAATATAAAAGTAAAAATGGTATGAGTAAACAAGTTGGTAAAGGTGATGATAGTGCTAATATAAAAATGTAGGAAATGGCTAATATAAAAATGCCATAAAACCTACAAAATTATATTAGCACTTTTATTATGGTTGATATAATGATTTTGGATAGAAATATCTAGAAAGGAGGATCATTATAAAAACTATAGTAAGTGAATTAAGAAAGGAGTTTACGTTATTAGAAATGGCCAATATTAAGCCTAATTTTGCACAATTAGGAAGAGTATATAATATGGATCCGAGAACAGTGAAAAAATATTATTTAGGTTATGATGGAAAGCCCTCAAATCGTAATAAAAAGTCTATGTTAGATGAATATAAGGAAATAATAAAAGAAAAATTATCTTATGAAGGAATAAGGATATCATCAGTGTTCTTCTTTTTGAAAAATGAAAAAGGTTATAATGGTAGTTATAGTACATTAACGCACTATATAAGAACTCATCCAGAGTTAAAAAATAATAAAGTTAAAAATGATGGTCACGTAAGATATGAAACGAAACCTGGAGAACAACTTCAATTTGATTGGGTAGAATCTATAACATTAATAAATAAGTATGGTGAAGTATTTGAGTTTAATGTATTTTCAGCAGAATTAAGTTATAGTAGAATGCATTATTTTAACTATAGTAAATACAAAACAAAGGAAGATGTTTTAGCTAATTTGGTTTTAGCATTTAAGTTTTTCGGTGGGGTTTGTGAACATACACTAACAGATAATATGTCAAGTATTGTTTCTAATGGAAAGTTTTGTAAAGAATTTCTATCGTTTGCAAAAGATATGGGAATGGTGGGAAAAAAATGCAAAGTAAAACATGCATTTACCAAAGGAAAAGTAGAAGTTAGAAATAAATTTATGAAATGGTTAATAGCATATAATCACGAATTTGAAACCGAAGAAGATTTGAGAAAATTAATCAAGAAGATTAATATTGAAGTAAATAATTTAATTAATGATACAACAAATATGAAACCAATATTACTTTACCAAAAAGAAAAAGAATACTTAAAACCTTTACCTAACACACAAATACTAGAAAATTATATGAACTTAAGTATCACAGTGAAAGTTCACAATACAATGTTAATTGAGTATAAAGGTTGTCAGTATTCAGTTCCCAAAAAGTATATTAACAAAACTCTTAAAATTAAAGAAATTGATAATAAACTTTATATTTATGATAACACAGAATTAGTAGTAACACACGACTTAAGCAACAAGAAAATAAATTATATAAAAGAACATTATATCGAAGGTTTAAAAGGAAGCATGACTTCTAATACAGATGAACAAATAGAAGCATTAGCGAAGAAAAATTTAGAATTATTTGAACAATTAACAAAATAAGGAGATGGTAAAAATGGATAAAGAAATTATGAGAAAATTATCAAGAGATATGAAATTAAGTTCGTGCTTATATAGTATAAAAGAATGTTGTGAAGTAGCTAGGGATTATATTGATTGTAAATATATAGTTAATGATGTAAATGAATTAGTTGTTGCTTTAAATGAAGTGCCAGAATATATTGAGGAAATAGAAAACATAATATTGGAAATGGCTAATGAATATGAAGAAGAAATAAAGGAGTTAAAGAATGAACAATTATAATAAATTATTAAACAATTTAGAAACATTAAAACTTTTAAAAATAAGAGATAATATTGATAATTATATTGATCTAATAAATAGTAAAAAGAAAGGTATAATAGATTCATTGTATGAACTTACAAATTTAGAAATAGATTTACTTAAAGAAAAAAGAATCCATCATTCAATTCAATTTGCAGGGTTCCCCTTTCAAAAAACATTTGAAGATTTTGATTTTTCATTTCAGCCAAGTTTAAATAAAGAAGAAATAATGGACTTTAAAAACTTAAGGTTTATTGAAAATAAAGAAAACATTTTATTTGTTGGTAGCCCCGGTGTTGGTAAAACACACCTTGCTACCGCAATAGGACTAGAAAATGCTAGAAATAATCATAGTACATATTTTATAAATTGCAATGATTTAATTGAAGCACTAAAAAAAGCTCATACTCATAACAGACTAGATGATAAATTAAAGACATTAGCTAAATATAAATTGCTTATTATAGATGAAGTTGGATATCTACCTATTGATACTGAAGCTGCGAATATGTTATTTCAATTAATCAATAAACGTTATGAAAAAAATTCTACAATAATTACAACCAATAAACCTTTTTCAAAATGGGGAGAATTGTTTGGGGATAATATGATAGCAAATGCTATATTAGATAGATTACTTCATCATTCACATGTAATTACCATTGCAGGAAAGTCTTATAGAACAAAAGATATATTAGCAAATAATTCTGATGACAATACATGAGTTATGCTAATATAAAAATGTAGGTTTTCCTACATAATTATTTTAGCGAAATCCTACATTTTTATATTGACATTATCAGGTGATGTTTTCACAAGAGATAGTTTACGTACTATTCAAGATAAAATGAGAACTTTATGTATTGCTAGTTTTAATAAAGAATATGGTCTTAACAATATTTTAAAGAAGAAAGAAAAAGGTAGAAATAAAGATATAAATGTTAAAGATATGACTAACTACCAAGCAATGAAGGAAGAACTTAATAGAAACAAAGAGACACTTAAAATCGCTAGTAAAAAGTCTAATGAACTAGATAACTCTACTAATGACATTAAAGAAACTATCAATAGTCTAAAAAAAGCACCTGTAATTAAAAATACTTATCTTATTTCAGATAGTGATAGAAATAAAATCATTGATTATGTTGATAAAGTTAATGATACTAACAAAGATTTCAAAAAGACTGAAATGTTATCAGTTACTTTAAATAATGTAGATACTGAATTACAAGAAAATAGAGAAAAAATTAAAATACTGACTGAAAACAATAAGGCATTATCACTTAAAGTTGATACTTTAT
>CALVVS010000088.1 GCA_944363925.1 uncultured Bacilli bacterium
GGCTATTACGATCTGTTTCGCCGTCAATAACTGTCAGTCTTTTTATATAAACGAACGATAAAGTTGCTTTTATGTGTTAAATATGATACAATAGAACCACGAAAGAGGAATTTATAATTCAAAATAAAAGTTATCACGATATGGATGGCTAAAACAGAGGAAATACAAATGAACTTATCAAAAAGCAAATATACGCGCTTTTGCCAGTGCCCGAAAATGCTGTGGCTGGATACATACCGCCCCGAGCTTGCCGTCCAAGCCCCTGCGCTTCAACGTCGTTTTCAGGAGGGTAACGAAGTTGGCGATTTAGCCATGGGATTACTTGGCGATTTTGTGGAAACTACCGCCTATACTGCCGAAGGCAAACTTGATATCGCCGCCATGCTCAAAAATACGCAAAAATATATTGCCGAGGGGAAAGAGAATATTTGCGAGGCGGCGTTCACTAAAAACGGGTGCTATTGCGCCGTCGATATCCT
The DNA here is from genome assembly GCA_944363925.1 of uncultured Bacilli bacterium. Classification (GTDB taxonomy): domain Bacteria; phylum Bacillota_I; class Bacilli_A; order RF39; family UBA660; genus Coprosoma. The sequence goes on from CALVVS010000088.1 coordinate 480, forward strand.
GCATAAAACGGAAGGCGGGTACGAGATCTATGAAGTTAAATCGAGCACGGATATTCACGATGTTTATTTGTGGGATGTCGCATACCAACGTTGGGTCTTGGAGCAGAGCGGGCTTAAAATCGTACATACATATATCGTTTATATCAACAACAAGTACGTGCGGCAGGGGGATATCGACGTCCATAAGCTGTTCGCAGTGAAAGATGTTTCGGAAGAGATATTGCCTTATTACGACGAAGTTGCGGCAAATACCGCCCGCGCCAAAGAGTATATCGCGCAGAAGGACGAACCGGAATCGAAACTTGGTGAACAATGTTTCGCTCCGTATGAGTGCGCTTACTGGCAGTATTGCGCACGAGAGCTTCCGTCGCCCAACGTGCTTGACTTGTATCGCATTTCCGCAAAAAAGGCGTTTGGGTATATAGAGGAAGGTATCGTCACTTTCGACGATGCGATAAAGAGCGGCATTTCGCTGAACACGACGCAATGGCGACAGGTGGAGTTTGAGCTGCTGCAACTGCCCACACATATTGACCGTTTGGGGATCAAGAGGTTTCTCGATACTCTTTGGTATCCGCTGTATTTTTTGGATTTTGAAACTTTTCAGACGTGTATTCCCATGTATGACGGTATCAGACCGTATCAGCAGGTGCCCTTTCAGTATTCGCTGCACTATCTTGAGCGGGATGGGGCAAAACTTGAACATAAAGAATTTTTGGCGGACGAAAATTCCGATCCGCGCCGCGCTATTGCCGAGCGGCTGGTAGCGGATATACCGACGGAAGCTTGCGTTTTGGCGTATAATATGTCATTCGAATGTACGCGTCTGAAAGAACTTGCCGAAACTTTTCCCGACCTTGCCGAAAAACTGTTGGCGATCCGCGCAAATGTGCGCGACTTGCTGGATGTGTTCCGCAACGGCTATGTGTATGATCGCGCAATGGAGGGGAGTTTTTCCATAAAGAAGGTGCTGCCTGCACTCTTCCCGAACAACCCGAATTTAGATTATCACAATCTTGCGGACGTACATAACGGCGGCGAAGCGACGGATACCTATTTGGCGCTGCGCAGCATGGAAAGAGAGGAGCGCGATAAACTGCGGCAGAGCCTTTTGGCGTATTGCAAGTTGGACACGATGGCGATGGTCATGCTCTGGCAGAGACTGCGGGAGTTTTGCCATATTTGAATTTTTCCACTTTGGTGGAGGGAAATAAATTTTATAAAAGGAGAAGATAATTTTATGCCAAAAATTAAGATTGAGTTGAAAAGAAAAGGTGCTGATTATTTTGCTGTCGCTCTCTATGATACGGAAAGTAATATTGTTACAATTAAAGAAAGGGAGTCAAAGATGTCTCCGACTATAACGGATGGATCGCAGAAAGCTAAGGATGAGAGGAATGAAATTAGAAGAAAAAAAATAGTAGATGCGGAGGGAGTGTTTCAAGAAGATTATGATGTTAACCCCGCACAGCAAGGGAATAAAAATACTCCTTTGGCTAGAGCAAGTGATATAATAGCAGGATTTAATAATGGCTTGCGAGATTGGACAATAATTGGCGGGGATTATCCTGCCTATATCGGGAAAACTATGCGGGATTGGAAAAGGGGAAAACCTAGTAGTGGGGCAACAGACGATTCGGTTCATACTGATAATGATATGTATTTGGGTCAAAACATCATTTTTTATGGAGTCCCGGGGTGCGGTAAAAGCCATAGAATCAATGAGCTGCTGCATTTGGATGATGAAAAAAACGGCTTGAAGAAGGAATATTATAAACGCATTCTGTTCCATCCCGAATACTCATACAGCGATTTTGTGGGGCAGCTTCGTCCTGTCACGGAGGGCGGAAATAAGATTACATATAAATTTGCCCCCGGACCGTTCACCGAGATTTTGTGTGATGCGTATAAGGATCGGGAGCATGATTATTTTTTGATCATCGAAGAGATCAACCGCGGCAATGCACCCGCGATTTTCGGCGATCTGTTTCAGTTGCTGGATCGAAAGGACGGCGAGAGCGAATACAGTATCGACAACAAAGATATTCTCGATCATTTTAAAAAACCAGAGGAAGGTGATTCCGGTGCAATGGCGCAGGTAGTTGAGACAATCGAAAGGGACGGGATCAGAATTCCTAAAAATCTCACAATTTTAGCTACAATGAACACCTGCGACCAAAACGTTTTCACGCTGGATACCGCATTCAAGCGCCGTTGGAGAATGAGCAGAATCGTAAACGATTTTGATAAAGATTCAAGTATTTCTGAATGGAAGATTTCTTTTAAATCGGGTGGCTTCTCATGGAAAGAGTTTGCGAAGGCCGTTAACGACGCCATTCTCAACAACTGCAACGACGGCACGGCGGCTGAGGATAAACAACTCGGAACACATTTTATTAAGGAATGTGATCTGACGCCGGCAAGGCGTTTTGCCGAAAAGGTAATGCTGTATTTGTGGGACGACGTCGCAAAATACGATAAATCGCAGCTTTTCGATACGAACAAATATAAGACGCTGGATATGGTTATTGACGGGTTTGCCAAAGGGGAAAATGTATTTTCTCCGAATTGCGCACAACTGCAAGAATTGTATAACAACATGAAGCCCAAACAAACGGATGAGAATGCGGCGGGCGTTCCTTCGGGGGCAGCGCCGGGTACGGATAGTCCGGTGAAGAGCGTGTCTGAATCAACAGCCGAAGGGCAGGGTGGAGAATGAAAAGCAAAGTCGAATTCATAGCTCCCGCGCAAAAGGGTGAATATGAGTATATCGGTTTCGATCTGGAATCGAACGCCGGGCGTTTTATCTTTCCGTGCCGCTATATCGCTTCGGGGCGGGAAAATGCTGCGGACGCCGGGCAGGAGAAAGAGCAGAAAGAAGAGGCGAAAAAAATTATTTCGCTCATCAAGCGCGTACAAAAAGAATTTTCTCTCGGCGGCAGCGGCGATGAATCATTTCAGTTTTACTCGATGGTCTGGCTGATCCGCGATTATATCGACAACGGGTACTATACCGAAACGGAACGGGTTGTGCGCAGAGGGGATCAGGGAAGGATCGATTGGAAACATACGCTCCGGCACAGCGGCATCTATTTTGACGGCAATAATCTTCTTTACCGCGACTTTTATGTGCAAAAAAACAGGCTCGACGAGGCGAATCTCCTTGCGCAGATCTACAAATGCTGCCTTGCTTACTCGGCGGAGTGCATCGGATTCCTTTATAACGTGTCACAGACGGAGCGATCTGTATTCCGAATGGATTCGTCAGCCGACGTTGGGTTTATGTTTTATCATGTGCAGAAAGAACTCGGCAGAACTTTCAATTCCTATAAGCAGATGCTTTTGCGCCATTTGCTGACCATTCTGAAAGGCCGGCAGGGGAAGATCCGCGCGGTCAGCCTCTGTATGCACGACAAAGAATTTGAATACGTCTTTGAATTTTTGGTCAACAGCGTGTTCGGAACGGAGGTCGTACAGGATTTTTATAATGAATACTGCTACGTGATCGGGGATGAACATAACCGTTTTTCTGCATCCAAACTTCGGCCGGATACGATCATGAAAAATCCGATGGCAAGTGAATCTGTTGAACCCGATTTTTATGTGATCGATGCCAAATATTATAATTACGGCTATACCGGCAATCCCCGCGATCTTCCGCAGGCGTCCGCGATTGCAAAGCAAATCGGATACAATTATTATCTTCGTGATAATTACAATGAGACAGACGAAAACAGAAAGGAGTTTTACTCGATATTTCTTCTTCCGTTTGCGAAAGGAGATGAGTGCGATTATATAGAATATATCGGTTACGCGACAAATTCTTCATCGAGCGCAAATAAAATGGACAAAGAGGACAAAAAAATGGACAAAGTTGCGGTTTGCCGCGTCGATTTAAAAACGCTGGTCGACGTCTATTTTAACGTTGCGCATAAGAAAGACGGTACACCGATAGTGAAGGCCGATATGCGCCGAAAATTGGCGGAGAAAGTGTATTCACGCTTTTAGAATTGCAATAAAGGACAAACTCCATGAACTCACTCGAACCGAAAAAGTTGGCGCTTTTGCGCATTTTGCAGATCTTGGAACAGTACAGCGATTGCGAT
>CALVVS010000089.1 GCA_944363925.1 uncultured Bacilli bacterium
ACCACACCATCTCCATGATGGGCCTGGCCGGAGGGGGGACACCGCCCCGGCCAGGGGAGATCTCCCTAGCCCACAACGGGGTCCTTTTTTTGGATGAGCTGCCCGAGTTTCACAAGGAGACCCTGGAGGTCCTGCGGCAGCCCATGGAGGAGGGCAGGGTCCAGATCTCCCGTGTCTCCGGCACCGAGGTCTTTCCCAGCCGGTTCATGCTGGTCGCCGCCATGAATCCCTGCAAGTGCGGCTGGTACGGCCATCCCTCCGGCCGGTGCCGCTGCACCGAGGCCGAGGTGAAAAAGTACCTGGGCCGGCTGTCCGGGCCTCTGCTGGACCGCATCGACCTCTATGTGGAGGTGCCCCCTCTGGCGTTTGAGGAGCTCTCCGCCCGTCCCGCCGGGGAATCCTCGGCAGAGATCAAAAAACGGGTGGATGCCGCCCGGGCCGTCCAGACCGCCCGCTTTGGTCCCGACGGCCCCGACTGCAACGCCCACATGGGACCACGGGCGCTCCAGGACCACTGCGCTTTGGACCAGGCCTGCACAGCCCTCATGCAGGGGGCCTTTGACCGCATGGGCCTTACCGCCCGGAGCTATGACCGCATCCTGCGGGTGGCCCGGACCATCGCCGACCTGGAGGGTGAGGTCCACATCCAGGTCCCCCATCTGGCTGAGGCCCTCCAGTACCGGGAGAGTGCCTATTTGCGGCGATAGACTGGACTTTTCTCCCCGGGACAACTATAATAGCCAAGAAAAACATCTGTTTTGGAACAGGAAAGGAAGTTCACATGACCGAGATGATCCTGCTCAAGCAGGGGGAAATGGTCCTGAAGGGGACCAACCGCTACACCTTCGAGGACAAGATGCGCGCCAATATTGCCCGGCGGCTGCGGAATCTGGGTAAGTTCAAGGTCTACACCCGCCAGTCCACCACCTATGTGGAGCCCCAGAGCGAAGACTGCGACATGGACCGGGCTTACGAGGCCATGAAGCATGTCTTCGGGGTGGTGGGACTCAGCCGGGCCAAGGCCTGCGAGAAGACCAAGGAGGCCATGCTGGAAACCGCCAGGAGCTATCTGGGGGACCGGCTCTCCGCCGCCAAAACTTTTAAGGTGGAGTCCAAGCGGGCCGACAAGACCTTCCCCATGACCTCCATCGCCCTGAGCCAGTGGGTGGGCGGAGAGCTGGACGATCTCTACCCCAACCTCACGGTGGATGTCCACCACCCTGAGCTCACCGTCCACCTGGAGGTCCGGGACTATGCCGCCTTCGTCCACGCCGACCCGGAGCCGGGAGCCGGCGGCCTCCCTGTGGGCACCAGCGGCCGGGCGCTGAGCATGCTCAGCGGCGGCATCGACTCCCCGGTGGCCTCCTGGATGATGGCCAAGCGGGGGGTGGCCCTGGAGATGGTCCATTTCTTCTCCTACCCCTACACCTCCCCCGAGGCCAAGGAGAAGGTGTTGGATCTGACCAGGCTCCTCACCCCCTGGACCGGCCGGCTCACCGTCCATGTGGTGCCCTTCACCCATATTCAGGAGGAGCTGCGCCGTTCCTGCCCCGAGGACTATTTCACCCTCCTCATGCGCCGGTTCATGATGCGCATTGCCGAGGGGGTGGCCCACCGCACCGGCTGCCACGCCATCATTACCGGTGAGTCCCTGGGACAGGTGGCCTCTCAGACCATGGACGCCATGGCCGTCACCGGGGCCGTCACCGCTCTGCCCGTCTTCCGTCCCCTGGTGGGCATGGATAAGGAGGAGGTGGTCCGTATCTCCAGGAAGATCGGTACCTTTGAGACCTCCATCCTGCCCTATGAGGACTGCTGCACCGTCTTTACCCCCCGCCATCCCCGGACCCGTCCCCGGCTGGAGGACGTGGAGGCCATCGAGGCCCCTCTGGACATCGACACCCTGGTAACAGAGGCCCTGGAGGGCATTGAACGGGTCCAGCTGGGCTGATTTACCCCTGTTTTTTCCGCTCTTCCGCCCAGGTCCGGTATCGGACAGAGAACTGGAGGTCCCAGGTAAGGATATGGTCCTTCACCCACTGGTTGAGCAGCTCAAACAGCTCCTGGATCTCTTCTTGAGAACTGTCCTCGTGGATTTTTGAGGAGAGGGCCTTGACCTGAAAGGCAAGGTGCTTGTGCTCCGCCTGGTGTTCCCGGTACTGCCGGTCATTGGACTGGACCATATACCCCTCCTCCGTGCTGAAATGGAGCTGGATATAGTAGCGCAGATAGTCCAGTTCCTCCAGAGCGGCCTGGGTGCTGCTCTCCTGTCCCCCCTTTACCCGCAGGATAAAAAGATTGAGATGCTTCAAAAATTCCATATGCTGCCGGTCCACCACGTCAATGCCGGTCTCCAGCATGGGCTCCCAGGGGAAAATTTTATCCATCGGCCTGTCTCCTTTTCCGCTATTTGGAGCGGATTATATTTTCTGTATAAGAGCATATTATACGTGCTTTTTCCCTTCAACGCAAGCAGTTTGAAGCCATATCCGCCGCTACATCATGGAAAGGAAGTCTCCCCATGTCCTATAGC
>CALVVS010000090.1 GCA_944363925.1 uncultured Bacilli bacterium
CTCCTGTTTGATTTTTTCAAGTGCGGCTCTGATGGCATCTTCGCCCAAAGGCTCCGGCTGCCGCTCGTCGATGGAAAGCAGCATATCCATGAGCGGATATACTGCCTGTTCTCTGCGGCGCTTATATAATCTGTCAACGATTTTCCAGTCTTTGATGATATAAGTGCCGTTATCCCAGTTATCACAGTCCAGCTTGTTGGCGACGTCAACGCCGAGCGAAAGTCCGCACTGACCGAAAAAGTTGCCGATAGTCGTGCAAAGATAAGCCCAGCCGTAATTATCCTGTTCAGGAGGGCGAAAGCCTTTGATTTTGCAGTATGTAAGGAAGCCTTCCACGCTGTCGCGCCCGCCGTTCCAATGCAGGTAAACGCCGATGTCTTTCAGGTCTTTTCTTGTAGTAATAACTGCTCTGTTTCCCATAATGATTTATCCTCCGTGTTATCTTAAAATTTCAATGATGCCGTCCGAGTATTCCTCGGCGCAGTCGCCCATGTATCTGCCGTATGCCTCGAAGTCGAAGAAGTCCTGTAAGTGTTCTTCCATTTGATATGAGCAGCAGTCAAACATTTCTTTGCCATAATCTTCCCAACTGTAACCTTTATAGAGGCGGATGTCGTCGTCCCAGCGGTCGCCGTGATTTCTGACGTTCTCTTCAAATTCGCCGAGCGAGCGCACTTCCAGATAGGCGAGCATGGTGTCGTACTTATGGGTATCGTCCAAAACGCCGCTCTCTTTGAGCGTTTCAAACAGGTCTTTCGGATGAACGTAGTCCCAGTTCGTGCCGGACGAGGGGATGCCGTCTATGTCTTGGATAAATAGTTCTTCGTCAATGCCTTTGAGTTGGAAGCCCTGTTTTGTGAGTTCTTCTTTGATTTCTTCCCAGCTCTCGAAGTCTGCAAGGTTGAGCCATTCGGAGCCGATGGCGCGTTGGTTGCAGGAATTGTACGAACCCCACGAACCGATTACAATGCTGATTTCAGGGTAATTCATTATTTTGTCTCCTCAAAGTCGTCTATATGTATGTGTTCCCGGCCTGCAATTCCGTACTCGAAGTACAGTCCGTTTTTGTCGGTGTGCAGTTCGTAATCGCACACGCTTATCTTTCCGCTGCGCGTTACGGCAACGGTGATTTTGTTCTTTTCGACGGCAACTATATTGAAAACAACGGTATGTTCTCCGTCGAAGAATTGAAATTCTTTGAGATAAAATTTGTTCATGGAACGCCTCCTCAATCTACTAATTTGTACCAGATGGAATACTCGATTTCTACTTCGCGTTTTTCGTATCCCGCACTTTCGCCGCTCGACGTCTTTTTCTCAAACTCGACTTCACGGATTTCATAATGTGCGCCCTTGAACTCACCGTCACGAGCTGAAACGGCATGGCAGTTTTTGACGCAATCTTCAAAGACGCGGATATATGCCTTGCCGCTTTTGCTTGTGCAAGCGATGATTAGGTCGCTTTCGGTGATAAAACCTAAACCGGTCATCTTGGTGCTTCCAAACCTATTCTGTTTGGAAACGGAGTAAACTACTTTTTTCATTTGGAACTACCTCCGAATTTTTTTATTTTGCCGTTTTCGGCAGGGGCGACAACGCGCAGGAACGGTGCAGGCGGTGCCTTATTCTTTGCCTTATGCGTAAGTCAACAGGGGAAAGGGGAAATTGGTGCGTATATATTATTGAATCATTGATTATAAAACAAAAAAGGCCGAGCAGGTTTTAAGCCTGCCCGGCTATGTTATGTAATTAAGTTTAAGTTTTAAGCGCCGATTTGCCCGCCGTTTACTTACGCGAGGACTGCGCTACACTCGCCTCAACGGAAACGGAAAAAATCGGAGAGGCGTTCACGCCATAAGTGTAGTTAAGTTTCTGACCTTCGGCTAAAAGGAATTCATCGGAAAGGTCGGTATATGTGTTTCCAAGAGCGCCTAAAGAGTGACCTACAAATTCATCCCTTGCGGCCGGCGAAACGTTACACTCCTGACAGCGTGTGTAAAATGTTGTGCGCAGGTCATATAGTTTGTGCCCCGGCAATACTTTGTTGAATTTGTTTCTTATTTGTTCAAGTCGTGTGAAGTGAAATTCCGTTATGTTCTCTACATAAGGTTTAAGCATCGGCGTGATAGGTATCTTTTTCAATTCTGTCTTGCCGATCTTTCTCTTGCTGTTGTTGGCGACGATGAAGTTGCCTTCAATGCGCGCCGTTTTATATTCATTGGGACGTAGTCCCGTATAAAGGGCTATGGCGAACATAAGCCGGTAAGGTGTTCCTGCTGTTTCTTCAAGCAGTTTACGTTCTTCATCCTTTGTCAGCGCTTTTCCGTGTTCACGCTCGTGCTTTTGGTGGAATACCATATCCATCGGGTTGTTGGTGATAAGTCCGTGCTTTACAGCGGTTTTGAATATCATGTTCAACAGCGAGAAGATGCCGTCTACCGTTCTGCCCTTCCCGTCGGCGTTGGTATTGTCTATAAGCGTTTGGCAGAGTCTGGGCGTTATCTTTTTGAGCGGCATATTTGCAAAGTATGGCAGCAGATGGTTTTTGAACTGATTGAGCGCAACGCGGTAAGTCACGGCAACGACTTTGCGCTTATAGAAATTTTCAAAGAAGTAGTTTGCAAAGTCTTCGAATTTGTCTGGTACGCACGTGGCGGCTGTACCGCCGTTCCGGTCGGCTTCGTTAAGTTTTTGAATAAACTTGCGTTTTGCCTCTTCGAGGTCGGTGGAAGAGGCGACTATGTAATATCCGTTTTTCCTGTAACGGATGAGATAGCAATACGAGTGCTTGCCGCTCGGCATTTTGTAAACGTGTGCCGAACAGCCGTTGACCCGAAATTCTTTTCTGAATGTCTTTGGCATTTTATCTACCTCCCGCGGTGAAAATCTGATCGCCCGCGATTGTGTTTTCTTTTTCTGCACAGTAAAGTCACGGTCATCTGTCTTGATTAAATCAAGCGCCACCGAGCCGGCGACGGCCTTGATAAGCGCTGCCGCGGCTTCATTGTTGTCTTCAGACATTGTGCGTACAACTGAGAGAATTTTTTGAATGTCGTTGTTTGTCAAAATATTATAAATCGGATGCCTGATCATAATATACCATAATTGAAAGAAATAAAATAGCGCATCATATAGCCGAAACCGCAACTTACGCAGCAAAAACAGAAACAAACCGCAACTTTGCGCAACAAATTGCTTGTCTGTGGCTTTTGAAATATCTGAAAAGTTTTATTGTTGTAAAATATGTCAAATAATATATTATATGACAAGTTATATAGCCAATTTTATTAAATGAAGCGGATGTGTGGCTACATAGCGCTTTCTTATAAGCCGTACAAACAGGGTCGTCTTTGTTGCGGTGTCTTACGCATGTCATTTTTACGGGAACCATTTTGGTTTTAAAACCTCCTGAATAATGTATTCTGCCTTTCGGCACCCCAAAAGAAGCGGAGGCAGACGAGCCGTCAAGGATAAGCGACCGCTTACCCGAGGAAAATATTGCGTGGATAAAAAGTAAAGCCGCCGAGAAAAACCTTTGTTGGTTTTCCCGGCGGCAATTATAGTTTTAAGCGGTATTTTCCCGTCCTTGACGGCGCAGGCATCCAAGGCAAGTCATTTTTATGTTTTTTACACCTCCGCACAATCCACGGCCGAAAGGCAGAGGAAAAAAGCTTATAGAATTATCTTTCATACAGTTGACAAGCGTCTGCCGCAGTGATATAATACACTCATAAAACAAACAAATGTTTGTATTTTGTTATTTGTTGCGGCGCCGGCTACGTGCTTTTCCCCGTTAAGGCAATGCGTTCAGGGCCGCGGATAAGGGAGGTATAATATAAGGATTGAGTTTAAGTGAAGTAACGAAGCCGTATAAGGTCGTATGCGATAACTGCTTTACTGAGGCTGTTGCATACAAGAACGCGGCGGGAGATATAAAATTCAGATGCATGTGTTGTGGCTGCATGATAACGTTGAGGCGGCTCTCCAACAGGCATATCAATAAAGATATATGGTCGCCGAAATAGGCGTATGAAACTTAACAGAAAATATACGGCCGAAGGCGCGGCATGGTCGGGCTGAAACAGTGCTTGAATAAAGCCATGCATGTCGCTTACGGTTAAGATCGGACGATACAAATCAGAAATATTACATGAACGGTCGCCGATAAGCAAGGGATAACTATGTGTTCCTGCTTATCGGCGGCTTTTTTATTGTCAAAAAACGGCTGCTCGCCGATATACAGAGCGAAAAAATAATTTAATAGAGCCTGATTTGCAATAAGGGCAAAGGCAACGTTGCGTTGCATCCATAGCGAAATGACGGAGAGATTATCGCCGTTTTTTTTGTCGTGCCCCTTATTGCGAGCAGTGGTTTTCGTAGACGTTCTCCTTTGTCTGAAGCACGGGCGAAGGAGTTTTTTATGGAAAACAAGCAGTTCTACATTAAGGTAAACGGTCAGAAAGTCGAGGTAACGGAAGCGGTATACCGCGCATATGTACGTCCGGTAACGGCATTGCAGAGGCGGAAACGGCGCGAAAGCAGGTGCCTTGTAAAGGGCAGGCGCTACGGTCTTGTGAGGTGCAGAGAAGATTGCGGCAAATGCCCCTACTATTCTGCAGGCAACAAGTTGCAGGGCGGCATTCTGTCATTGGATGCATTGCGTGACGCGGGTTACGACGGGGTTTCGGATGAGGACATCGAAGGCGGGCTTTTGGAACGGGAAGAAACCATTGGCAAGACGGCAGCATTGCATAATGCTATCGGGCAACTGACGGAACGCCAGAAGGAAATGGTAAAGATGGTCTATTTTGAAGGCAAAACGCAGGAAGAGGT
>CALVVS010000091.1 GCA_944363925.1 uncultured Bacilli bacterium
GTGCTCCCGTAAAAATAGTGCCGCCAGCCGTGCCCGGCTGAGATACGGAAGATTTCTCCCATCAGATCCGGCCCGGTCACCCGCTCCGCCTCCGCAAAGCCGCGTTTCCGGCTGGTAAGAGACAGGGGCCTTCCGTCCGGCAGAGCAAGCGCCGCGCCGTTCTGGACGGCGCGGTAGCTCTCATCCTCATAAGCCGTCACCGTCGTGTGCACGTTAGAGACGCAGATATAGGAGCCGGAGAGCTTCGGCAGCTCCGCCTCCAGCCAGGATACGGTTTTCTTCATATCAGTCACCGCAATATTCACGCCGAGAATACTGCAGGTGGGAAATGGATGTCTGTCAGACATGGCTGCCTTCCTTCCTCTCCGCGTAGTCATAAATATCCTTCAAAATCCTGTAGTTTTTTTCCGGCGTATACCGGCTTTCAAAGACAGACCGGGGATCCAGGCCCGCAGCCTGTTCCACCTGTTCCACAGCCTCTCTCAGCCCTTCCGGGCTGCCGGGAGGAAACCGGAAGCCTGTCACCCCCGGAAGAACCATAGCTCCGGCGTTCCCCAGATCGCTTGCCAGCACCGGCGTCCCCACCGCATAGCTCTCCAGAATCGACATCGGCTGTCCCTCATACCATAAGGTCGGAAGGATCAGGGCCCTGGACTCTGCCAGCAGCCGCAGAACCTGGTCGTGGAGAAGCTGGCCTGCCAGACGCACCTGGGTCATCCGGTTCTCTTCCACATATCGCCTCACCCACTCCTCCTCCGGACCGCTGCCGCAGATAATGAGAGGCTTGTCCGGAAGCTCCCTCCAGGCCTCCAGAAGCGTCCGGATGCCCTTCAGCTTCTCCAGCCTTGCGGCGTAAACATACTGGTCCTTTCTGGGAATTTTCTCATCACCGCACGCCCCTCCAGCCGGGTCCCAGGCGAAATTCGGCTTCACGAAAACCCGTTCCTCCCGGATACGCTCTTTTTCCCTCTGGTTCAGCGAAAGCAGCTTCTCTCTGTTAAACTCCGTCAGACAGATGTAATACAGCCGCCGGTAGGTTCCAAGCAGCCGGTGAAGCTTCAGCACCGCCGCGCTCACCAGCGTCTGCAGCCTGGAGCCGCGGTAACAGCTGTGCTTCAGCGAGCAGAAAAGGCCACGCTTCAGACAGTCCTCGCAGATCCTCCCGTCTCTCACAAAGGTCGCCGCCGGACAGAGCAGACGGAAATTATGAATCGTCTGCACCACCGGCACGCCGCAGGAAAAGGCGGCATAGTAGACCGACGGACTGATGAGGCTCAGCGTATTATGCACCTGCACGATATCGATCCTTTTCTGTAAAATCAGCCTTCGGACCTCTCTGTAGGTCTTCGCGGAAAACAGAGCCGTCAAGGGCAGACACAGCTTTCCCAGAGGCCCCAGGGAATCCAGCTCCCGATTGGAGCGGGTATACAGAAATACCTCGTGTCCATGCTCCTCCAGAAGGCGTTTTTCATTTTCCACCACGGTATCCTCGCCGCCCGGAAGCTTATAGTAATTGTGGACGAGCAGGATTCTCTGTTTTCCGGTCATGTTTCACCTCTTTCTCTGCGCTGTCTCCACAGCCTCCATAAATCCGCGGCTCACCTGCTCAAAGCGGAATTTTTCAAGCATTCCCAGTGATGCCTGCCCCATCTGAGCGGCCTTCTCCGGGTTCTGGAGAAGCTCTCTTAACCGGCTGTGAAAATTTTCCGTATCATAGGGGTCTACGATATAGCCATTCACGCCGTCCTCCACCAGGTCGCCGCTTCCATCTGCATATTTCGAGCAGATCACCGGCAGTCCTGCACACATAGCCTCCAGAATCACCAGAGCGAAGCAGTCCTCCCTGGTAGGCAGTACAAAAATGCCGCTCTTCTCATACTGACTGCGCAGCTCGTCCAGCTGCAGATAGCCAAGGAACTCCACCCGCTCCTGAAGCTTCCGTTCCTCCGCCATACGGCGAAGATTTTCTTCTTCACCTCCGGAGCCTGCCAGAGCCAGCGTAAACGGCGCCTCCATATCCGTCAGCGCCCGCAGCAGCAGATCGATCCCCTTTCTCTCGATCAGACTCCCCACACAGAGAATTCTGTCCGGCTGCCTGTCCTTTGATTCTACCCGGTACTTGTCCAGATCTGCCGTAAGAAAGCTGATAAAGCACCTCTTCGGATCCGCCCCATAGGCGATCTGCGCCTCCCGTGACTTCGTGCTGCTGCCAATATACGCCGCGGCATGTGAAATCACATACCGCCGCAGCCGTTTCTGCAGCCCGCTGATATTCCTCTCCGAATGCAGCGTTCCATCTGTCCAGCTCACATAGGGAATCCCGCGGCGGCTGCAGTACCGCACCGCCTGCAGAATCGTCGGGTTGTACTCTGAACCCACCACCACATCCGGCTGCAGCCGTTTCAGCAGCGTTCCGACTCCCCGGGAGATATGGATATATTTTATGTCGTAACGCCGCGGAAGCTTCAGCGTCCAGGAATCCAGAAAATGGCTGTTTTTCATCTTCTCCCGGTCAATCTCCCAGGAACGGTTGTCCTCATTCTCACTGGCGTAGATAATGTGGATCTCATATTCCTTCTCATGCTGCTGAAGATAATGGAAAAAATCCACGCGGTAGGGAGCGGGGATGTTGGTGATGATTGCCAGGCGCTTTCTCTCTTTCATGCCCGCGCCTCCGAAATTTCTTCCGAACAGCTCTGCCCGGCTCCTCCATTTTCCCGTCCCTGGAGCAGCACCTGATACGTCAGCAAAACATAGGCCATGATATTAAACAAAGCAAGTATAAAATAGGACAGCTGAATCGTACCAAACATCATGGCCACATATATGATAATGGATACTCCATTATTTAAAATCGCAGTCACATAGCTCCAGGCATTCTTTTTCACAAAAGCATAGCACACTGTCAAAATCTCCGCCAGAAAGCCGTATCTTTCATGCATAGCCGGCAGAAACAGTACGCAGGTAAAAGCGCACCAGGCCGAGAAGCCCAATAGCTCTTCGCAGCCGAAAACCATTTTCTTCCTTACCGCATAGACGCAGCCGATTCCCAGGACAGCCAGCGTCAGCAGAATCGCCATCTCCGAAAAAAGCGCATAGGTCTCCATCTCGCTTCCTGTCTTCTGAAACAGCTGATAGATGTTCGGATAGCTCAGAGTCAGCCAGTGATACAGCGTCACCTGATCCCTGTAAATCATAGCCACAGAACGTATGCTTCTTCCCATCAGCACCGCCGGAAGCGACGTAAAAATCCACACAGCCGGCCACCACAGAAATTCCAGAATCGAAAATTTCTTTTTTGATACATAGTATACCAGAAGGACAGGGAGAAAAAAGACGGCCTGGAGCTTAAAGCAAAACGCAATTCCAAAAGCGATCACCGCCCACCGGAACCTGTCCTGCAAAAGAAGCACAATCCCAAACATAATAAAAGCCGTATAGGAAAAATCGCACTGCGCCCACACCGAGGAATTCACAAAGACATTGGGGAGCAGCAGCAGAATCCCGTACGCCATGACGCTGGTCATATGATTCAGACTTTTCTCTTTTCCCCGGCACAGAAGCGCGCCGGCGAATGCGCCCAAAAAATCCATCGCAATGGACAGTCCTTTGATCAGCACAATCGGCTCCAGCGGCACATATGTCAGCAGCGCCATAAGAAACAGGTAAAGCACATTATAATTTCCTACCGCCTGTCCCAGTCCCTTCAGGCCTCCCGCCGCTTTTAGCTCCAGAAACCACGGCTCCAGATACGAGTTATAGTCCGGACTTCTCCAGTCAATAAACTGCCAGCGCAGAGCCAGCGCCGCCAGCGTAATAAATGCATACAGAAACCATATGATATTTCTCTCAAAAAAATCAAGAAAACGCCTTTCCATTTTGCCCATAATTTTTCCCCACCTCAATCTGACAGCTTCAATTTTTTATAGCCTTCTGATATATACGCAGATATCTTTCCGCAAACAGTTCTGGCTTCAGTTCCTGCTGCGCCGCATACGCTGTATCGTCATAAAGACATGGATGAGACAGCGCATATTCCAGACAGGCAGCCAGCTTTTCCACATTTTCGCTCTCAAACGTATACCCTGTATGTGTGCTGCGGATCAGCTGTCCCAGGCTCCCGTGCTCCGGCCCCACTATCGTCTTTCCCAGATAGATTCCCTCACACATGGGACCGCTGGCCCCATCAAACAGCTTCCTGTACGGCAGCACAATAATATCCGCTTCCTGCAGAAACTGCTTCACTTCCTCATCGCTCAGAAAATGAAGGCAGAGCTCTACCCTGTCCTGATACCTTTCCGCCTTCTGCCGGATAAAGGCCTCATCAAAATCCTCCGGTTTTCCGGCTATCACAAGCCGAAACGGCTCCCGCACCTGCTGCAGCGCTTCCAGAAGAATATCAAGCCCCTTGTCATAACGCGTGCCGCCCAGTGCCAGAAGCTTCGGAGGCTCACTCCCGTACGCCCCGCTCATCCCGGCAGGCACATCCAAAAAGCAGGGATATGGCACACACTCCACATTCCGGCAGCCCATCCCTTCAACCTTTTCACATATCTCCTCGGTATGAAAAACCCCTGCGGACGCATGCTTCAGCATATTTCTCATGCTAAGCTCCCGTGCCTTTCCTCCAAACAGATGATGGAAGGTAATGATGATTCGGGCATTTTTGAATCTCGCCAGCCCTCTTCCGAAATGGCGCATCATGCTGTCTCCATCCAGGAAATGAATGATATCCGGCCTTTCCTCTTCTGCAATCCCGCGTAGCTCCTTCATCCAGTTTCCATATTCCTGAAAGCTGCGAGTACCAGCCGCCGAAATTTTCCGCGCTCTGCCCTTTACCTTATCTGTATCCTGGGGAAGAACTGCAAAGCTGTCTCCCGGAACCGCCTGGAGAAGATAATTCAAATATGTCAGATGATGCCCGTCTGTGCTGGCATCTACGTACATGATTTTCATTTTATTTTACCTTTACTGTTCGTCTTTTTACCAATAGCAGCCTTCTATATCAACTACACAACGTCCGGTCCCTTTCATCCGCGCAGTCAACGGAAATCCATAAGCTCCGCAGTCAATAATCACAACCTCAAAATCTGTTTTCATCTCTTCCTCATACATCCAGTCAAGCGCTTTAAACTAATTCTAAAACCTGTAATCTTTTGCATCTTCCAACGTCTGGGCTGCTTCTTTTGTTTCCATTCATCGTTCTATTAAAGTGCTCAAATATTTTTCCATTTTACTTTCTTATCCTCATTTTTATTTTTTCCATCAGAAATCTTGCAAGTCCTCTCCATTTGGCATGTGTCAACCGGTAATAATAATCAAAAAACTGATAATCTGTCAGGCATTCGTTCTTCTTCTCTTTTTTGTGGCAGGATAAGTCGTACAGTTTAATCTCTGATCCTGGTATGTTTAAGATTACATTCAATTCATGAGGTCTTAGCGCCAAACCAAAGGTCTGTTTCAACCTATAATCCCCATCCCTGGTTGTCAGCCAATATTTTTTCCCATTTCTGTCAGGTTTACTCCCATACAGATCCACACAGAGTTCTTCTTCGGGAATTCCCAACGCTTGCGCAATCTTCTTATTCTCAAAAAACGCATCATAAATTACAGACTGTCTTTCATATAATGAGCTGAAACGATATTTTTTCTGTGTATCAATCTGCAAAGGCACTTGATATAATGCTGTTCTATACCGATTATGTGTCCCTACCTCTGTAAAATTGGTCGTTAATGATTCATACGGATAGACAAAATATTTATTTTTTTCCACACAATAGCGAATATGGTACTTCAGCCAGGAAGAATCTTTCCATCGGCTGACTGCCATTGGAACGCCCTCCGCTTCCGAAAAATTCTCTGAATGCTCCTGATACCATTCTTTAAACTCTCTCCACTGCGCCGGAAGCCAGATCTGGCCCCATGACTGTGCGTACTGCATAAAATAGACATCGCTACTGCTATACAGCGGCTGAAACGGAATTGAATAAACTTCATTCCATAGATGCGTATACAACGAAATTCCGGCTATTTCTTCACAATCACCATAAAAGTCCACTGCCTGAATCATATAATTAAAAAACGCTGGCGACGGGAAAACATCATCCTCAAATACCGCCACAGCATCCAGATTATATTTTTCCAGATAATCACCACACTTAAGAATATGTTCCCGCAATCCCTGACGCTCCTGATACGCAATGACAGCCTTCTCTCCATGCTCCCACTTATACTCTTCTGCAAGCTTCGACATTTCAGGCATTCCAGCATAATCCAGACTGATAATCAACAACACCTGATTATCTTCATATTCTGCCTTATTCAAGGCATCCAGCAGCCTTTTCAGGCTTTTCGGCCGATTATATCCAATGGCAATAATTCCATACTTCCTTTTATTCATAACAAATCCTCGTCAAGGTTTCCTTCACCGTCTCATTTGTAAATATCCTTTTAACGTATGCACAAATTCCGGAATCTTTCTGAATCCTCCGAAATATAAAAACGTAAATTCCCGCGTCTCAGAAAAGAAAAGCGGAGCCGCCAGAGAAACAAACATTTCTGTGGCAAGAGTCGTCGCAGATGCGCCTACAAACCCCCATCGCGGTATTATAACAGCGTTCAAAACTGTATTCAACACTGCACCCATACATGTAAAATATTTTGAGAATTTATTTCTTCCAGTCGCAATAATCCATGTGCTTCTGGCCGTTCCAATCATTGAAAAACAGGTAGCCCATATCAAAATAGCCAATGCCGGAGCCGCTTCAAAATAAGCCTCTCCATACAGGATATAAATTATCAGTCTGGAAAATATTGTGAACCCAAATCCTACTGCTATTCCCATTGCAGTAATTCCCATCAACAGCATCTGATACCGGGATTCATACTTTCTTTTATCTGTATCATACATCTTCAGCAAAATCGGATTTGACGAATCAATAATATTAAGGGGTACAAACTGCCACATTACCGCCAATGTACTGGCTGCCCCATATAATCCGACTGCAGTTTCACTGGATAGTTTTCCTACCATAATTCTGTCCAGCTGCATATACAGTGTAACAGCCAAACCATTGATAATAAAATGATAGCTTTTTCGCAGAACTGCTTTTCCTTCTTCCCAGCAGAACTTTAACCGAATACCAGATTTTTTAGAAAAAATAATTCCTATACAAATTCCACAAACCATCGCAGATATGGATGCAGACAATGCAAACCACTGAACAGATGCTTTACCTGCTAAAAGAGCAAGTCTCCAAATGCTGGTCACTGTCAATGCTGCCATAGCTGTCAGCGTTACATATTTCATTTCCATTTTGGCCTGAAACCAAAAATAAAAAACTTCAGTACTTTGAAAAATGATTGCCGTAGCCTGCAATACCGTGACTATCTGCAGCGACCGGTTTTCTGGTTCAAATACAAGTACAAATCCCCAAATCGTAAAAAAAGATAATACGGACGCAACAAACCGCATTAGCAGTGCGGTTCCCAAAAATACATTTTCTTTTTTCGGATATCGTACGATCTCCGCAACAACTACCGAATCCATACCCAGCTTAGATACCGTGGTAAAAAAAGCTATAATCGCACTTCCATAGGTTAACAGTCCATAATTGGACGGACCCAAAAATCGGGCAGACAAAGAGCCAACAATCAGAGAAACC
>CALVVS010000092.1 GCA_944363925.1 uncultured Bacilli bacterium
CTGGTTCTCCACATCCTTTAAGTTCTCCAGGTTGCCCGCGTAGGTCAGGGCGTCTACATTGATAATACGGATGGAAGCCCCGTATTTACGGAACATATAATGAATATAGTTGGAACCGATGAAGCCCGCTCCACCGGTGACGAGATAGGTTCTCATATTAAAAATTTCCTCCTGTTTCGTTCATGCGCCGCATCACTTGGATGCCTCTTTCAGCAGTAGTATATCATTAAAATGCCGGAAGGGCAACATTTTTAATATAGAGCAGGAGATAGCATTTGACAAGACTTTTCCAGTTCGCTATATTTTATATAGAAAAGGAGATCAAAACATGCTGCTTCAGATAAAAATATGGTTTAAAAAGCTTTCCATGGCAGAGCGCACCTGCCTGGTTATGGGACTTCTCTTTTTAGTCAGCCTGATTCCGCTGCTAAGGCTTTCTTTCTGCTCCCATCCGGCCGGCGACGACTATGCCTATGGCCTTCAGGCACACCTGGCCTGGGAGAGCACCCACTCCCTGTTCCAGACAGTAAAGGCGGCTCTGGATACCGTAGCCGGCTATTATACAACCTGGCAGGGAACGTACGCTTCCATCTTTCTGATGGCTCTCCAGCCTGCCGTCTTCAGTCAGAGGCTCTATTTCCTGACCACTTTCGTGATGCTCGGTATGCTGATCGCAGGTACTGTATTCCTCATCCGCGTTCTTTTCACCCGTTACCTGTATCTTCCCCGGAGTATCCGCCTGATGCTGGACATTGCCGTGCTTACCCTGTGCATCCAGACGCCCGAAGAAGGGAAATCTGCATTTTTCTGGTATAACGGCGCGCTTCATTATGTGTTTATGCACAGCTGCATGCTTTTCCTGATCGCGTTTCTTCTGCTGTTCCTCAAGCTTGAGAGCCGGGCGGGAAAAATTCTCTGCATTTCTGCGGCCTGTGTCCTTTCCGTTCTCACTGGCGGAGCGAATTATGTGACCGCGCTTATTACCCCGGTCCTGATCCTGATGCTTCTGTTTTTCTGTCTGCTGGCCAGGCAGAAAAAGGCGCTTTTCTTTCTTCTTCCGCTGGCAGTCACGCTGACAGGACTGTTTTTTAACGTAACGGCCCCAGGAAATGAAGTCCGCATGGCAGCCCAGACAGCCTCTCTGGGCGCGGCAGAAGCTATTTACTATTCCTTCGTGTATGCGGTCAAAGGGATCGGAGAATGGACCAGCCTGTATCTTCTTTTCTTCTCCCTGCTTCTTTTTACCTTTCTGTTCCGGGCGTTCCTGGATACAGATTTTGACTTTCCTCTGCCCGGCTGCGCAGCTGCGCTGTCCTTCTGCGTGACTGCCGCCACCTATACGCCTTCCCTGTATTCCATGGGTCACGTATACATTTTCGGGAGGACACTGAATATCATGCGGATGCTGTTTTATCTCCTCTTCCTGCTGAACCTGGCTTACACGGCAGGATGGCTGGCTGCTCTGTGCCGGAAAAACGGAAAGGCAGGCGCCGCTCTGGATTTTCTGCACCGCCTGCGGATCCAGCTCCGCCGCAGCTTTACTGCCGGCATGACTGCCTTTTTCGTGGGGCTCCTGATCTTCTCGGACAAGGATGACATCACCTCGCTTTCTGCGGCAGATTCTCTCCTGAAGGGCTATGCCCAGAGCTATCATGAAGAAAGCCTGCACCGCATCTCTCTTCTGACTATGGAAGGTGTGGACGAGGTCTGGGTTCCGAATTTTTCTGTCTGCCCTGTGCTTCTCGATCCGCAGGAGCTTTCCACAGACCCGGAAGACTACCGGAATCAGGCTGTCGCCAGCTGGTATGGAATCTCCATTCTCCATATGTCGGAGGTATATTAAGGCAGCAGCCCTGCAAACGAAAGATTATTTTTTCCATATGAGGTACTACAGATGAAAAGCATTATTGTGATCCCTGCCCTGAACCCGCCCGATACCCTGCTTTCCTATGTACAGGAGCTGAAAAGCGCAGGCGCAGGACCGATTCTCATCGTCAACGACGGCAGTTCCCCTGACAAAGCAGATATTTTTGACAGGCTTTCCGCTCTTCCCTCCTGTACGGTTCTCACCCACTCTGTCAATCTCGGTAAGGGGCGGGCGTTGAAGGATGCTTTTTCCTACATTCTGAATCAGGAGACATGGAAGGGCTGCTGTGTCATCACAGCAGATTCTGACGGCCAGCATCTGCCCTGCGACATTCTCCGTCTGGAGGCCCGGATGCAGGAGCTGTCTGCCAGCCGCCAGGATTTTCTGGTTCTCGGATGCAGAAATTTTCATCAGGAACAGGTTCCCTTCCGCAGCCGCTTCGGAAATCTGCTCACCTGCACCCTGTTCCGCCTTTTATACGGAATCCGGGTGTCCGACACCCAAACCGGGCTGCGGGGCATTTCTTACGGACTTTTATCCCGGTTTTGCGGACTTTCCGGGGAACGCTTCGAATATGAGATGAATATGCTGGCCTATTCCGCCCTGGCGAAAATCCCTGTGGAAAGCATAGAGATTACAACGGTGTACCTGGACAATAATTCAGAATCTCATTTTAATCCCATCGTGGATTCTTTCAAAATATACCGGATTCTGTTTGGCACTTTTCTGAAGTATGGCCTCTCATCGCTCCTGTCCGCTTTGATAGACCTGTCCGTCTTTGCATTCGCAGAGCGGCTGCTTCCCCTGGCGGGAAGCAGAATACTGGCTGCCACGGTAATCGCGCGGGTGATTTCTTCTCTCTTTAATTACTGGTTCAACCGGCGGCTCGTGTTCGGAGACAGAGGCAGCGCCCGCTCCTCACTGCCCAAATACTATGCGCTGTGCGCCGCAGTCATGCTCTGTTCCGCAGGCCTGGTCACCCTGTTCTCTTTTCTTCCGGTACCGCCTGCACTGATAAAAATCGTCGTGGACAGTGTCCTGTACCTGTTGAATTATCAGGTGCAGCGCCGTTATATTTTCAAGTATGCTTAATTTTTTGGGGGAGGGACTGTAATGAGTGCTTTGATACTGGGAATCCGCGTCCTGCTTTTCGCGCTTTCTGTCTTTGGCTGGCTGACGCTGCTGCACAAAAAAACGGACGCCGCTGTAGAATTTCTTCCGGCCGTTGTGTTCTGCGGCCAGATCTGTATCCTGTTTCTGGCCGGAATTCTGAATCTCCTGCCGCTGTCTGTGGCGGTCCTGTTTTTGGGCGGTCTGGTCCTGGCTGTTCTTTCCTGGAAGGACCGGGGAACGTACCGGGATTTTCTCTGTCCCGGCTATGTGTTCTTCGCGGCTGCCGGTCTCTATTTTCTTCTGCTGATGAAGGGACAGGTCTTCAACTCATATGACAACTTCTCCCACTGGGCGCTGATCGTCAAGCAGATGCTGATGACAGACCGTTTCCCGACCTTTCAGGATCCGATCATCCTGTTTCAGGCTTATCCGGTGGGAAGCTCCGCCTTTGTGTATTATGTCAGCAAAATTATCTCCACCGTTTCCGAGGGCTGCCAGATGTTCGCCCAGACGCTTCTCACTCTGAGCATGATTCTTCCCCTCTTTTCCTGTGTCCGCAGAAAAAAGGCGGAAGGAACTCTTTTGATCCTCGGAGCCTCTCTGTTCCTTCTGAGCAGCAATACCGTGCCGTCAGAGCTCCTGGTGGATGCTCTGCTGCCCCTGACCGGCGGCTTTGGCTTCCTTTTGCTGGAGCGCGAGCTGGAAGGAGAAAAACAGACTGTCTGGCTCTCCGTCCTTCCTGCCATGGCTGTCATCGCCATCAAAAATTCCGGAATCTTTTTCTGGGCGCTGATGGCTGCAAGACTGGGATACCATTGGTTTCAAAACCGTAAGACTGCAGGCAGGGAGGCTGTCCGCTCCTGGGCCGCCCTGATCGCTGCGCCTCTGGCCTTTCTTCTCCTGTGGAGCAGACATGTCGCTTACGTCTTTTCCTCCGCTTCCTCCACTCCGCACAGCATGTCGCCTTCCGCCTATCTTGCCAATATCCAGATGAAGCTGGCCGACGGCTCGATTGCCCAGATTGTACAGGCTTTCCTGCAGAAGCTTCTCGAAGGACATA
Source organism: uncultured Bacilli bacterium (assembly GCA_944363925.1). GTDB lineage: Bacteria > Bacillota_I > Bacilli_A > RF39 > UBA660 > Coprosoma. Next base: position 4,041 of record CALVVS010000092.1, read on the forward strand.
AGCTGCTTTATCTGCTGGCAGTCATCCTGCTGGCCGCCATAGCAGCCCATATAAAAAAGCTCCCGGGAAGGAGCTTTGTAAGACCTGCCGTATTCATCCTCGCAGCCTTCGTGCTTTACCAGACCGGAAATCTCTGCATGTACCTTTTTTCCATGCCGGAGGGCGAAGCTCTGGTTATGGCAGGCTATGACCGCTACTACGGAAGCATCGTCCTGTTCTGCTATCTCTATGCGCTTTACTACATTCTGGAATGGATGGAGCCGCAGAAGCATATGACCGCGATCGGCCTCACCCTGCTGCTCCTGTGCGTATTCTGGAAAGCCGGAGCGAATCCCTCCATTCTCCGCCGCACCCCCACCAACTCTGTCCGAGCAGAGCTGGAACGTCTGATGGCGGACTACTCCATCGAGCATTACCTGGATTACCTGGTCTGCATTCCCCAGGATGATATTGGCTATACCTATCATCTGACCAAATACCTGCTCTACACCAACACGGTAGACGTCCATGTCGTCACAGATGAGGCACAGTTCGCCGAAACCGTGGATATCGCCATCGACCTGGGCTACCGGTATCTGATCAATCTGGATCCCGGCAACCCCGCCATCACAGAATACTGCCTGGAAAGCTTTGGAACTTCCGATCAGGTGATCCGCCTCCAGTAGCGCCGGTTCATTTGGAATTTGATTAAAAAAAACCGCAGGCACGGAAAATACTTTTTGCCATGCCTGCAGTTTTTATTTCTGTTTTCCAGACAGATGATGGGGGCGTACTGGATATACTCCTTAAAGATAACTCAAAAAACAGGCGAATTTACGGGCCTGAGGCATATTGCCCCTTGTACCCCGACGCTATGTTTAAAATTCTACTCGATACAGAGTCACCGATTCTTCCTGCAGCATGGCATCCTGATGAAAAATCTCTTCCATTTCCGAAAGATGCTGATCCAGCCCCGAAATATTATTTGTTCCGCTGCAAATCAGACAAATTTCAGAAGCTTGCGGGTATCTTTTCTTTACACGCAGCAGCATTTCTTCATACTCTATGCTTTCTAATCTTTCCTCATTCCATACAGCAAAAGTCACCGGTTCTTCCGTCAAAGGATACCAAATCTCTCTCTCCGGCAGATAAGCAGCTATAGAAAACGCCCCCACATCGCCTGCCGCGATCAGCAGTTCTTCTTCCGGAAGTTCCATCCGGATATACTCTGCCGCATCTTCCCCTGCCGAATAAGGCTGCTCTATATCCTGCCTTATTTTCCAGGCATGTCCATTCGCAGCAATCAGACTGAGCGTTACCAGGCATATCTGCCATCCGATTGACTGCATCTTCCAGCCTTTCTTTCCTGTTATCCGGTATTTTTCAAAAATAATCCATAACAAAAAGATCAATTCATGAACCAAAATCATCGCTTTTTGTTCAGAGGACAGGTAAATATAGGTAAACATCAGTACCTGTATCAACACTGTTCCCGTAAAAATCAAAGCTTCTTTCCAGGAAAGCCAGAACAAAATCACCAGGCCAACAAATACAAGCACTAAGACTGCTTTCCAAGCCTGGTCACTTAATCCAATTCCAAAGGCATTGTCTACAGCCCACTGGCTTCCTACGCTAATCCGGTAGAGATTATATGAAAATGAAGAAGATATATTGATATGAATCCCAGGATTCAGATTCAGGCTTCCCGCCAGCTCCCATATCAAAAACAGGCCACTGGCGAATGAAAGCCCCAATCCAGCCGCCGAAGGCAAAAACACCCTTTTATGTATGAGCTCTTTATCCCTCCAACAATCCCATACCGTCTCACACAGCCAACAAAAGGAGAGCAGGAAAGACAAGCCTACCATATAAACATGAATCTGTGTCATAACTGCCAGAGCAGTTCCATATTCTATTCCTCTTTTTTTTCTTTCAGGATAGAGCATTGCGAGCCAGAACAGAACCAGAGGAATCATACTGTAACTTCTGGCAATCACAGGATAATAATAAACAAAAAAACTTCCGAATGCCAGGATGATTTTTACCGGCCACGCAAAAGGAGCCTTCTTCAGAAAAATCCAAACCGAAGCTGCCATCAGAGCCAGACTGATAAACCCCATACAAGAGAATGGAACGCCCAGTTTTGCAAAAGGCATCAGGAGCAGGTACCATAAGCACGGATGCCCTTCAAACCGCAGCTGCTGAAACAATTCCTTTATCCCCAGATTTTTTGCAATCTGCCAGGCCTGGGCTTCATCTCTCCAGTTTTCATGGCGCATCAGCAAAAACAAATTTAACCCTATATATAGCAGAAGACACACCAACGGCAAATATCTGACAGCCTTTAAATGAAAATTTGTCTTTCTCTCCATCTTCCATTCCCCCCCGGAACACACATTTTTCCTCTATCTCCTGCCTTTCATCCATTTCAGAGACTCCCGCAGCCCATCCGCTCCCAGAAGCAGGAATACCGGCACGAAGTTCACCAGATACCGGGAGCGCGCCTCCCAGCTCAGCAGGAA
>CALVVS010000093.1 GCA_944363925.1 uncultured Bacilli bacterium
CTGCGGTTCGCTCCACCCCTACGCCTGAATATGGGCCCCCATTACCTTACACAGGGGAGGAACAGGAAATTCGTGGGGTGACCGTCAGCGGAAGTTTGGCGGAGGGAGATACAGCAGAGGAAGCAGATCATACGATGAGCGATTTGGAAAGAAGAGATTCTGGTTTCAGTGGATCACCCGTTTCAAGTTCGGGGTCTTCGTCTTCGGCACAAAAGAGCAGGGGAAAAGTTTTCATTGCAGCAGCGGCAGTTTGTGTGGCTTTTATCATGATCCTTGTTCTAGAAACCGGCAGGAGACAGGAACATAGTGGACAATATACGGCTTCCACAGATACAGTTTCACAGGCAGCTGAAAATACAATTTATGTCGGTGTATATGACACTCCGGAGAAAGATAAGTATCCGGAAGAAGGAGCATGGAACCGTACATCGGAGAGATTTGCACTGGAGTATATAAATGGTCAGTATCCAACGGTGACAATGGGTGGAAAGGAATATCAGATTGAATTGCTCTTTTCCAGTCAGATGGAAAAGGATTATACTATCAACCTGAACGAAGACGGATTTTTAGACTTTACAGAGTATGAAAATACAGCAGCAACCTTTTTTGAGGAAAATGGATGTGCTGCTGTGATAGGCGCATACTATTCTGCACCATCAGTAACTTTGGCTGCATCTATGGCGGAATATGGGATACCAGACATTGAAACATCTGAGTTTTTCGACGTTACTTCACCTTCTATGGATACAGGAAAAGTGTTTTGTATCAGAAACTCTACTTTGGAATTGTACAGAATCATGCTGGATTTTGCTGTGAAAGAATTACAAGCCGAGTCTGTTCTTTTTGTGACAGATGTTGAGGGGCATAAAGATGATTTAGTGGATTGGACAGAATATGCGAAAGAAATTGGCCTCGAAGTGATAGACTCCGTCTGGTATGAAGACAGTAATTCTCTGAAGAGTGCTGTTGAGAAACACCCTGACTGTGATGTGATTTATGCAGATTTTACTTACGGATCGGAGAATACCTGGACAGATATTTTACAGGAGAATGGCTGTGAGGCGGCTGTATTAGGAGCATGGCAGGGAAATAATGGTTTTCTGCTTCCATACTTGGAAAATTCGTATTGTTTCCGGGTTGGAAACAACGGGGAAAAAGAAGAGGAACAGATGGAGATTGCAGATTATGTCATGGAAAAACAACGCGTTGACAGTGTGGATATGGGTTTTACGGATGTAGTGGACGCCTACCAGATTCTGCTGAAGGCTCTGGCGTTATGCAGTACAGAGGATGAGTTGGCGGATGCGCTGCACAGCGTTTCGCTGGAAGGTCTTACCGGAAATTTCAGCTTCTCCGAGAATGGGTTAAGCAATTACACTTCCGTCAGCTACTTGCATCAGGATACGTGGAAAAATTATATCTTTGATTAACGGAGGAGAAGAATGTGAAAAAAATGAGGGGTATCTGCCTGCTTCTGGTGTTGTTGTTTAGCCTTGCAGCCTGCGGCAAAAGCCCGGAGGAGAAATGGCAGGAGCAGTATGAGCTGGGTATGAAATACGTATCCGAAGGAAATTATGAGGAAGCGATAATCGCTTTTGAGGCGGCCATCGAGATCGATCCGAAGAGGGCAGACACATATCTGGCGCTGGCAGATGTCTATGAGGCCCAGGGCGATACGGAAAGTCTGCAGGCAATTCTGGAACAGGGACTGGAAGCCACCGGGGTTGAAAGATTTCAGGAACGGCTGGAACAGTTGAAAAGGACGCTTCCGTATCCGGTAAACATGATGTTTTCTGAGGGGTCTTTTGTGGAGTATACATCTGAAATGGAGGCTGCGCTTGAGCCCACGATTCAGGCAGGGCTTGCGGGCAGCAGGGAAGAAATAGAAGAACTGTTTTTGGGAGAGGTTTTTTCTTATTTGATGTCTGTGACAGGAGGGACAGACGGCAGCGATTATGGTTCTTGGCATTTCTGGACTATCTCCGACAAAAATGTGCTGATTTACTGCATGTATGTACATAACAGTGGAGGTGGGCAGATTCATTACGAGATAGGTTACCGTCCGATGGAAGGAAAAGGCTTTACATATAGTAAGGTGATAGTTTCAGTAGATAATAACAGTACAAATTTTACACAGGGAAATTTTCAGAATTATATGTTCGATGGCCCCTTTATGAGATGGAAGCATTCTTCAGTTGGGGAACATGAACACCAGGAAACCACAGAGGGAAATGCTAAAGCAGAATTGATACAGGGGGAAACTGAGACAAAGTTTACGTATCTTAGAGGATATGAGGAAGATGTGGCTGAGGGTTTGACTACCCGTCTGGAGGCAGTGACCTATAAGCAGTACGAGGAAGGGCATGTGCTGGCTGCCTGGACAGATGCAGATGGTCGTCCGTGTACAAGATATAGCATAGCCACGGATGGAACGGAATTTTTTTCCTCGGCTGGGTCGGATGGAGATTATGTGAGTGACCGGATATTGAATCCAGAGGGCACAGACTTGAGCTTTTATCAGTAAGTTGTGAAGCGGGAGTAGGAAACAATAAATGAGAAATTTAAAACTATCCGCTGAGGGGGAAAAATAATATGTTTTTATTCGGGAAAAACAAAAATGCAAAGGCGCCTGGTTCCTGGAAAACCACCCGTCTGATTGCAGAAGGAATTTTCAGTAAGGTATATGAAGCAGAGAAAGAGGAAGCCGGCGCCGTCCGCAGGGCAGTGCTGAAGGTAGTGACCCTGCCTGCGGATAACAGGCTGCTGCAGTCGTTTCAGGATGAGCTTGCCCTGATGGACGAGCTGAAGGGCGGCAGCCATATTGTTAGGTATGGAGAGCATCAGATCGTGAGTCGTGGGAAGAACGCGGGCTGGGAGATCCGGATCGAAATGGATCTGCTGACGCCGCTGACTGAGTACAGGAAAAATCTGGAATTTGCTGCCGGAGATGTCATAAAAGTAGGAATCGATATCTGCAGGGCGCTGGAGGTGTGCCGGGAGCATCATCTCATCCACCGGAATATCAAACCGGAGAATATCTATTTCTCCGGGGCCGGCGGGTATCAGCTGGGAGATTTTTCGGCTGCTGCAAGAGACGGAGATACCGGCAGAGCAGGCACACTTGCCTATATGGCTCCCGAAGTCCATAAGGGTGGCCGGTATGATCATACAGCCGATATCTATTCTCTGGGGCTTACGCTTTACAGTCTGCTGAATGGCGGCCGTATGCCTTTCTGTCCTGCCGCCCCTGCGTCCGTCACTCCTGCAGACAGGGAGAAGGCTCTGGCCCGGCGGTTTTCCGGGGAGCCGCTGCCTGCTCCTGCCCATGCAAAGGGACGTCTGGCTGAAATCATTCTGCAGGCCTGCGCTTACGATCCGGCGGAGCGCTTCCAAAGTCCTGAAAGCATGCGGGAGGCACTGGAGACTTTGTTCGGCAGCCGCCTCCAGAGTCCGGGGGCTCAGGATATGGCCCGTTATCAGCAGATTGCGGACAAGATGTATCCCGGGATCGCGCTGTTTGCCCGGGACGTGAATCTGCCGCCGGCGTTTGCCGCGAAATACGTGCCGGGGCTGATTATCAAAGAGAGAGCCTTTGTGGATGCCACCATCCGGTTTATGGGGATGGTGACGACGCATCGTTATGTGATTCTCTCCAATCATATGAAAAATATGTCTATGTTTGAACAGGGCACAAACTGGGGACTTCATATAGCAAATATGGGCTCTCACTTTAAAGTCCTGGGACAGTATACCCACAACGGGAAAACAGGCATTTTCCTGCTTCATCTTCCGGATGATGAGGACTGGAAGGTATACAGGAATACAGAATTTGATATGGACAAAAAGCTCTACCAGACGGCGGTGGAGCGGTTTGTCATGAAGGCGGATACTCCGCCCGTGCCGGAGCTTACGGCCCGGGAATGGCTGGATCGCTGCGCCTTCCCTCTGGGAATGGATGATAATGGAAATCTGTACGCCCCGGACGAAATA
>CALVVS010000094.1 GCA_944363925.1 uncultured Bacilli bacterium
TTGTGCTTCTTGCCTTTTTGTGCGTGATGCTTTCTGGCGGAAGTCTGCTTCTTGTTCTTCGAATCCCGCCGCAAGCTCGCAGGTCATGGTTTTTGCCGGCTGTCTATACACTCGCCGCTGCCATTCTGATTCTTCTTTCCGTATCGACGCTCAAGGTGATTTGGGGCAGAATCCGTCTGCGAGAGCTTGTCGCCGCCGGGACATTGGAAGGCTTCACCCCTTGGTATCAGCCGAACTTTTTCTCCAGCTCCCGCTCCTTCCCTTCGGGGCACACGGCGCACAGTACGCTGACGCTTATGCTCACGATTTGGCTGCCCGACGAAAAAAAGCGGGGACGCACGGTGCTTGTCTTCATTTTTGCCGCCTTTATTGCCGCCATGGGCGTAAGCCGTCTTGCCGCCGGCGCTCATTATCTTTCCGACGTGCTGTTTGGATTTGCCGTCGCTTTTATCATCACGGAGTGGATGAAATCCCGCTATCACAAAAGGCAGTGTGAGGTTTCGCACAGTACCATTAGTTTTGATTTTTAAGTTGATCATGTTGCTCCTTTCTGCATTTTATTATTTTTTTCATGTTTGGGGTAAAGGGGGACCCCGTGCGTACTTTGTCCTGATAGCAACAGCACCACTGCAGTTTGCATTTTCCTTTGGAATAATACAGGCAGTAATGGCAGTCGCAATCTTCTTTTTTATATCTGTAGGCGATCCGAAACACCTCCTTTCTCAGACACAGAAATTTAACAAAGTTTTTTTGAGAAAAAACGAAAAAAGGGCGGTTTTCGGAGAGAAAAACTCTCTGAAAACCGCCCTAAAACAGCGTTCCACCAGTCCGATTCCGCGCAGTAGGTCGAAATTGGCGTTTGGCGTCTTTTTATTTTTGCTATTATTCGAATTTTGAAAAAGCGAGGAAAACCCGAGAAAATCTCGGGTTTTTCGGCCGGCATCTTTTAAGACCGGAACACTTGAGGCGTGTTGACAAAAAAGATGCCAACTTTTTTAAGGTGTTATTTGCCTTTATTTGCTTTTCTTTTTGCTATACGCTCTTCCCAAAAATCCGCTTGGGTGATATATATTTCGTACAGTTGTTTATAAGACGGAATGGATCTGTAACGACTACTACCGTTCTTTGAAGGTATGGGCGGTTGCACAACACCAAGATATATGCCCAAAAGCGAAACCACAACCCAGTTGGGAAAATAGAACAAAATAATAAGAGCGATAAAGTAGGATGAATAATAAAAACCAAGGACAATATGCGAGAGAAGCTTTTTCGGCAGAAGTTTGCTCCAAAAGCGGTACTGTATATCATAAGCATCGAATATCGGCAGGCGAACAATTCCCAACGCAACACAAATAATCATCATAACAATTATATGAGGGATTGTCACGCCTTCGGGAGCACTTCTCAGTAAAACCACATAGAAGGGACATATCAAGAGTATGGTTGCCATAATCAAAATGGGCGTAACAAGAGAGTTGGCACCGATGATCTTCACATCAAGGCTTTTTTGATATTTTTTTATGCTTGATATGATGTATAATGGTGCTTTTTCCAAGACCACATGCTTTCCGCCGTGTGTATAAATAATGGCTCGCCATGTTTTTTCCGAATCGCCTTTATATCTCGGCTTTGAATCTATTACATATTCGATCTTTTCGATCGAATCCCAACAAAGCTTTCCTTTGTTGGCGTAATATATTCCTTCCTCGTCCAAAACGCAAATGATTTTACCAAAAAAGTGTTTGTTCAATGAGCGCAGAACAAGAAATGGCACAGAGAAAAGGAAACAAACTAAAACAGAAGTCCAAAAAGTAGAGGGAGAACCATAAGTATCAAGTTTTCCAACACACCACGAAATCGCAAAGATGGTGTATGGAATTGCAAACATCGTAGAATACAAAATGATCAAAGGAATATTAAAGCCTTGTCGGCGTATCTTTTTCCCTTGAATACACTTTAAGCTGTTTTCTTGCACTGTGCCACCACCTTTCTTAAATAAATTATATCATATTTTCTGATATTTTTCACTATTTACCGTGAAAATAGTGTGGTAAAGGTTCATTTCCGGTCCCTTACCCCAAAATGCCGATTGGCATCTTTTTATTTTCACTAAAATCCGAATTTCAAAAAAGTGAGAAAACCGGCGAAAAACGAAGAAAACCCGAGAAAATCTCGGGTTTTTCGGTTGGCATCTTTTTTGTCAACACGTCTTGAGGTGCGTTGACAAAAAAGATGTCGTTATTTCTTGCAATAATATTTGCCATCAATGTAATCAAAATCCTCTTGTGAGATTTCAAAATTATATTTGGGAAAGCATTTAATAATTCTGGTAAGTTCCTTTTTCTTCGCGATCAGCAAATAATACATATCTCCTTTTTCGCAAGACTCCAAACACAGTTTCTCAACGGATAAATGGTCAATATCCTTCTCTTTGTGCAACGGAATTTCAACTGTCGGGTGAGCACTCTTATGTATCGTATGCTTACCGTTATCGCGAAATGTGTAAATATAATTATGCCCTGAACCACCACTTGCTTTAGTACTGATTTTTTTCTGCCAATCGACAGCTACATCCTCAACCAAATAAAAATCATTCAAATTTACGTTTTCAATTTTTTTAGTTGTCGTCTTTATTATGAAAAATATTGTAACAAATGCCAAGGCAGCTACGATTGCTGCAACTATCACATTTTTAGTAAAAAAGCCCACTGCGATAACTGCAAAAACCGATAGTATAGAAAGAACTATAAGATTTGACTTATAATGATCCTTTATATAAATCATACACATCTCTTTTGTTATTCTCTTCATATCCCCACCGCCTTTCTGATTTTATTGTAGCATACTTTGGGCTGTTTGTAAAGAGTGATGTAGCGACTTCGT
>CALVVS010000095.1 GCA_944363925.1 uncultured Bacilli bacterium
ATCACAGTCTACCACCTATCCTCTACATAAACTACCTAATTTCAATATCAAGCTACAGTAAAGCTCCATGGGGTCTTCTCGTCCTGTCGCGGGTAACCTGCATTTTCACAGGTATTAAGATTTCACCGAGTCTATGGTTGAGACAGCGCCCAGATCGTTACGCCTTTCGTGCGGGTCAGAACTTACCTGACAAGGAATTTCGCTACCTTTGGACGATTATAGTTATCGCCGCCGTTCACTGGGGCTTCAAATCAATGCTTTGGTGTTATCGAGTTTCCTCCACCTAACAAATCATCTTAACCTTCCAGCACTGGGCAGGCGTCAGCCCCTATACATCAGCTTACGCTTTAGCAGAGACCTGTGTTTTTGGTAAACAGTCGCCTGGGCCTATTCACTGCGGGTCTCCGAAGAGACCTCCCCTTATCCCTAAGTTACGGGGTAATTTTGCCGAGTTCCTTAACCATAGTTCTCTCGCTCACCTTAGGATTCTCTCCTTGACCACCTGTGTCGGTTCTGGGTACAGGTATTTATAGCATATCTTTAGAAGTTTTTCTTGGAAGCATAGCTTCAGAGAACTTAGCGACCCGTAGGTCACGACGCCATCACGTTTCAGCTTATTCGATATCACGGATTTTCCTATGTATCAACCTAAGCGCTTAGACCAGAATCCAATAACTGGCTTCTCCTAGCTTTCTCCGTCACTCCATCAGTCCTATAAATAGTACAGGAATATAAACCTGTTGTCCATCGACTACGCTTTTCAGCCTCGCCTTAGGTCCTGACTAACCCAGGGAAGACGAACTTGACCCTGGAAACCTTGGTCAATCAGTGGGAGGGATTCTCACCCTCCTTACGTTACTCACACCGGCATTCTCACTTCTAAGCGTTCCAATAGTCCTCACGATCTATCTTCAACACCCTTAGAACGCTCCCCTACCATTTATAATAAATTATAAATCCATAACTTCGGTAATATGTTTCAGCCCCGGTACATTTTCGGCGCAGAGTCACTCGACTAGTGAGCTATTACGCACTCTTTAAAGGATGGCTGCTTCTAAGCCAACCTCCTAGCTGTTCGTGCGGCTCCACATCCTTTCCCACTTAACATATATTTAGGGACCTTAGTTGATGGTCTGGATTGTTTTCCTCTCGCGTATGGACGTTATCACCTCATACACTGACTCCTGAATCTACATTCCTGGCATTCGGAGGTTGATTACAGTCAGTACCGCTAGACGCGGCCATTCCATATTCAGTGCTCTACCTCCAGGATGCAATAATTCAAGGCTAGGCCTAAACCTATTTCGGGGAGAACCAGCTATATCCGAGTTCGATTGGAATTTCACCGCTAGCCACAAGTCATCCAAGCACGTTACATAGTACCCTGGTTCGGCCCTCCATTAGGTATTACCCCAACTTCAGCCTGCTCATGGCTAGATCACTCGGTTTCGGGTCTGCAGCATTGTACTAAAGCGCCCTATTAAGACTCGCTTTCGCTTCGGCTCCGTGTTTTCCACTTAACCTTGCACAATACCACAACTCGCCGGCTCATTCTGCAAAAGGCACGCTCTCACCCGTTAATGGGCTCGAACTTTTTGTAAGCATATGGTTTCAGAATCTCTATTTCACTCCCCTCCCGGGGTTCTTTTCACCTTTCCCTCACGGTACTTGTTCACTATCGGTCATTAGAGAGTATTTAGCCTTATGGGATGGTCCCCACAGATTCCGACAAGATTTCACGTGTCCCGCCGTACTCAGGATACACCATAGAGATTTCATGATTTCGTATACAGGACTTTCACCTTCTATGGTCATACTTTCCAGAATGTTCTACTATCATAAAATTTTGTAACTCCGTATATAGGTGTCCTACAACCCCAGTCCAAAGACTGGTTTGGGCTATTGCCGTTTCGCTCGCCACTACTAAGGCAATCGATATTTCTTTCTTTTCCTCCCGCTACTAAGATGTTTCAGTTCACGGGGTTAGCCTCACTAAAGCTATGTATTCACTTTAGGATACCCTAATGGGTGAGTTTCCTCATTCGGAGATCTCCGGATCAAAGTTTACTTACAACTCCCCGAAGCAATATCGCTGTTTGTCGCGTCCTTCATCGCCTTCTAATGCCAAGGCATCCACCATACGCCCTTATTAATTTAACTTATCATAAATTAATAACTAACGTTATTTCACCAATATTCCTAATTTGATGAGTTGAGATCTTAATGTCAATAAAAATTGACTACTCATTTGCATTATCTAGTTTTTCAAAGAACAAAATCACTTGAACTAAACGTTCAAACAACTTGAGAGAATGATCTCTCAAAACTAAGTAAAAAGTCCGCAGCTTCTTAGTAAAGCCTTTTCACAATCTAATGTGCTAACCCCGAAGGCTTTAAACGGTTTGTTTTCTATAAAATTCTCCATAGAAAGGAGGTGATCCATCCCCACGTTCTCGTAGGGATACCTTGTTACGACTTCACCCCAGTCATCTGTCCTACCCTGGGCGGCCCCCTCCCTTACGGGTTAGGCTACCGACTTCAAGTATTACAGACTCCCATGGCGTGAC
>CALVVS010000096.1 GCA_944363925.1 uncultured Bacilli bacterium
CAAAAATTAACGCTTCGAATCGCAACGGGCACATCCGAATCACGGATGCGCCCCTCTTTGTCTTGCTGTTTTTCGGTACTCCGGGCACTGCCCTCAAATGCGGCAAACGCCGGCTTATGACGACGGATTTTTGCCTCTCCTGCTAGGAATTTTTGCACGCCTCTTCCGTCATTTGGCGGTATTTGTCCAAAACCGCTCTTGACGCCTCTTCGTCTTCTTCCCTTTTGAGGGTGAATCTTCCCTGTTCGTTCTTGGCGATCGAAAACACGGTCAAGTCGTCTTTGCCCTCGCCGTCGGTCTTGCCGAGCGGAGCCGCCACGACGCAGAATTTTGCTCTCCCGTCCCGTTCGAGGACTATGGCCGCTAGCTGCGCAAACGACCTTGCCTTGCCGTTTTCGTCCGTCCATTCGATCGTCATTTTGTCGCCCCGATCGAACAGCACGTCGAGCGAGACCTCTTGCTCCTCCTTGTCCCCGCCTATGTAGTCGGGCAGCCTGAGTATGCAATCCCGGCAGCCGTCGTCATCGACTATGCCGTAAACATTTTCGTCTTTCACCATGTCCATGAGATCGACATATGCGTCGTCCGCATTTCCGATGTCCTTGCCTTTCATGACCTCCCTCCTTTTTGGCGATCGCTTTCACGCATTCTTTCAGCGCGCAGCCGGGGCGTCGCCCCTGTTCAATCTTCGTCCGGGGTCTTGACGCCGTGAGCTTTCAGAAGTTTGATATATTCGTCATATACGGCGAGCGCTGTCTCGTCGTCTTCTTCCGGCTTGATCGAGGTGTTGCCGTCGTCGCCGACGCTCACGCGGAACACGATCGCCTCGTCGTCCGCGACGCCTTCGATCTTGTCGAGCGGTTTGAGCACAGTGAAAAGCTGCCTCTCGCCGTTCTTGTCGTCGTGAGGTATGACCGCGACTTGTTCGAATGTGAGCACTTTTCCGTCCTCGTCGACGAAAGCCAACGGTTCTCTGTTATCCGGGTCGAGAAGCACGTCGAGAAGATCGACCGCAACGAGCTCTTCCCTCTCGCTGTCGACCGTCATCTCTTCGATCTGCTCTTGCAGTTTGTCTTTTTTCATGATCTCTCCTGCGGCGTCGGTCCCGATCCGATCTGCGCGGCGGCAGGCGACGAGTCGGGCAAACTCCGCGCATGAGCGCACCGTCGGTTCGCCTCGAAATCGCCGCGGCGGCAGCCCCGGCGCGTCATAACAAGAACTTTCTGCTTCTCATCCTTATATCGCGAGCCGCCGCATGGTCGCCCGCTTCCTCATAGACCGTTTGGAGAAGCGTGGAACAGAGCATGACCACCTTCAGGGCGTCGTCTTCCAGCTTTACGCCCTTTTTAGCAAGAGAATCGCACGCGTCGAAAGCCCTTTGAAAATATTCCGTAACCGGCACGCCTCCTCTGTCGCTGTACATCCTGCCCATACCAAACTCTATCTCTGCGATCATCATCGTGCGACTGTCTTCGTCCGCTATGTTCTGCGCGATGGCAAGCGCCGAATGATAGCTTTCGATCGCCTTGTCATAAAAAAGATCTGCGCGGCCGGCATAGAACGCCGCAAGTTTGGCCATCGCCTTTGCATGCATCAAAACATGCGACTCGTCGATCTTCGCGAGCGCTGCGGCGCACTCAACCGCATTCGAAAAATATCTTTCGGCGACGAACGGAGAATCGACTGCGCTCTCTTCGCCCAAAAATCTTTCCAGCACATACAGCTCCGCCGCTTCTTCAAAACTCTTATCTCTGTTCGCTTCAAGTTGAGCGCATCTTTCGGCGATCTTTTCAAATTCTTCTTTTTTCATACTTCACCTCGACTTAGTATTTGTCAAATTTGTGCGTATTTTCGACGAATATTCACATCCGTATATTATTATAACAGATTTTCACCGCAAAATGCAACCTTTGAACGGCGCATAGCATTCAAAATCCTCGTAAAGACAAAAAACGGCAATTTTTGACAAAATTTCTGTTTTTGAGAAAAATTCGGTTCGTTCGCATTCATTTTTCTTGCAAAATTTTGCTGTTTTTTGTCTTAAAATTTTTTCAACTTGCCGCACGGCTCAAAAAATTTTTCTCGATTTATGCCCCTTGTTTTCTCAATCTCACTTCCTCGTTTTCGTGATCTATCACCGCCTCGTTGACATACGTCCCGAGGTTGAGCGACGCGGTCATCACTTCGTCGAGCGACCTCTTCATCGCCGCGACGAACGCCTTTGTCTCGTCACGGATGGACGGTGCGACGCCGTTGACCTTGTTGTTGCAATATGCGACCCATTTTTGCTCAAACTCTTTGAGCCGCTCCCCCTCGAGCGCATAGCGCACCTTTGACGCGTACTCTATCTCTTTCGCCTTGTCGATCGCGCCGATCAACGCCTTTGACACGCTGTCTTCGCGCGCAAGACAGGCGTTTAGCTTTGCCCTCAGCCGCTCGTTTTCGCTCTCGGTCTCGGCGATGCGTTCGCGCAATTGCGAGATCGTCTTTTCGTTGCGGCTGCCTGTCTCAAAGACATAGTCGTCCACCTGCTTTTTGTCATATCCTCTTCTTTTTGTCTCAAACAGTGCCATGATCGCCTCCGCCGATCAATATACCGCATCCGCCGTGACTTGAAATGTCTTTTCGCGTCGGCGTCGGTCGAAATTTGTCAAAACCGCTTTGCCGCCCCGGGCAGCGTTTTACTGCCGCTCCGCGTCCCGCAGACGACCGACAACTCGATTTTCGATAAAAAAGCGTATCTTATATTTGACAAACCTTAAACGCGCCATCCTTGCCAAATGCGTTGCATAGTCCGCTTTTGTGCGCTATAATATATTAGGAGGTATATTTATGCGAATTGCTATTTTCATCGACGGTTCAAACTTTTATTACACACAAAAGAAATTGGAATGGAAGGTCGACGTCAAAAAGATCCTCGACTATTGCTCCCAATGGGGCGACATCACCGACGCTTACTACTACAACGGCTCGGACGGCGACAACGACAATCAACGCTCCTTTTTCAACTTTTTGACTTCGGTCGGCTTTGCGATCGTCACCAAGCCCATCAAGCACTACTACAACGACGACGGCACCTCGTCCGCCAAGGCAAACCTCGACATCGAGATCGTGATGGACATGTTCTCGACGATCGACACCTACGACATGGCGGTGCTCGTCAGCGGCGACAGCGACTTTGAACGCGCGCTTCAAATGCTTCGCGCGAGGGGCAAAAAGTTCAAAGTCTTCTCCACCGCCGCCTGCGTAGCGAAGGAGATACGGTATGTCTGCGGCATGCACTTCATCGACTTCTCCGACATCCGCAACGAGGTCGAAAAGACAACCAAATCTTCGCGCGAATACACGACGGACGAAGAATGACAAAC
>CALVVS010000097.1 GCA_944363925.1 uncultured Bacilli bacterium
CACTCCAGCGCGGGCAGATACTGTGTGATAACGGTCGTTACGGCAGCGACTTCCGTAGCCACATTCTCACTGTTGAAAGAGTAGCCCAGCGTAAGGGAGTTCATGGCATTTTCGTTGAAAGCAGCCAGTTCCTCATAGATTTCGGGGGTAGCGGGCTCCCACTGATATACTTTCATCTGGTCGCCGAAGCGGCTGAAGATGCGCGCATAGCCGGGGGCGGCAGGGTCCACACCGTCCGCGTAGGTCACGATGCCTTCGCCACTGAACTGATAGTTGAGCCCCTCGATACCATTGGAGAGCAGGTTGGCCACATCCGCATTGGCAAACATCAGGTTCAGGAAGGCCATGGCTTTTTCGGGATTTTCGCAGGTGACGGGGATGCCCCACATACGCTCCTGCAATCCGCTGGTCGAATTCACGGGTTTGGTAATTTCCGCCATGCCAATGGGGAACGTGTAATTGGCCTGCTGGGTGGGGGCTTCCAGAGGCGAATAATTCGTGGTCATGCCAAACACGGTGCCGGAGGCAATATATTCGTTGGCCAGAATGCCGCTGGTCATGGAGTCGTTGGGAACATAACCCTTATCCACCCAATCCTTGTGACGCAGGGCATATTCGCGGAATTGTTCAGTGGCGAAGAGATTTACGATATCGGTGTTCTCATACTGGTTCAGCGTAACGCCATAGGCGTACATGGCGCTGCCGTAGTTTTCCAGGTTGTAGTCGTAGAGCACATTGGAGGTTTCGCCGTTTCCGAAGCAGGTACCGTAGATCTGAGGCTTCTGTGCCTGAATGTCCGCAAAGATTTCCGCCAGCTGATCTACCGTTACGGGATTCGGCACGGTGATACCCAGCTCATCCGCCATCTGTTTGTTGTAGATAAATCCGCCGGACTGTGCAGGATAGGCATCTGCAGGAATGGCATAAAGCGTGCCATTCACCTTGCCGGCCTCCAGCTTGTCGCCAAAAAGGGCCTGAATGTCAGCGCCCTGGCTGGCCAGCAGCTCATCCAGAGGGAGAAGCATGCCGTCCACCGCCATGTTTACCATGGGCATTGTCAGGCCGGCCATTACCAGGTCGATTTTTTCTCCACCGGCAATCATCATGCTGATCTTCTGCGCGTGCTCCGGAATACCCACGTTGAGGATTTTGACGCTTACATTGATAGCGGGAACCGTGATGGCGTTGATGGCTTCCTCAATGGCCGGAATATCGGCATATTCGGCACCAAAGGTCACGGTCTCAATCACCACTTCATAAGGTTCCTCCGCGTAGGAAAAAGAAACGAGTCCAAAAATCAGGGAGAGGGCAAGTAGCAAAGACGCGAGTTTTTTCATGGCTGCCATCCTTTCTTGGGATTGTTGATGGCCTTATTATAGTGAAGCGCACTTTGAAGATATAGAAGAATAATGACCACAAATTTACGGTTCATGACATCTTTTTTGCATCCCGTCTGCTGCGTGCCTCGGTCAAAAAGATATCCACCTGCGCGCCTCCCTTGGGAGCATTGCAGAAGGAAAGCCCGGCATTGTGTCCGTAGAGCAGTTCCAGGCGCTCGATGGTATTCTGGATGCCCAGCCCCAGCCCTTCCTGGCGCACCCTGGTCTGCTGGAACAGCCGGATTTTTTCCAGCACATCATCCGGATAGCCTGTTCCCGTATCATGAATGCTGATATGAAGCTGTTCCTTGGCCATCTCAATGCGTACTTCCACGTGGTTCACCATACCGATAACCAGCGAATGCTTGATCGCATTTTCCGCAAAGGTCTGGATGACAATGGGTGGAATCAGCATTTCCAGCAGTTCCTCCGGGCACTGGATGTCATAGGTGAAATTGTCCGGATAGCGAATCTGCTGCAACTGGAAATAATTTTTCACATGCTCCAGCTCCGCCTCCATGGGCACCAGCGGTTCACTGATGTGCGCGACATAGCGGAAATAACGTGACAGGCACAAGAGCGTTTTTATCATCAATGGATATTGATCCGGCTCCATGGAGTACACTAAATTTAATGTGTTCAGAACGAAATGAGGCTGCATCTGCTGGGTTAAATACCGGATGCGGATTCGCTCGCTTTCCAGCTGCGAGGCATAGGCTTTGGATTCTGCGTTGGCCACGGCCTCGATGGATCTGTTGAACTGGCGGTTTAGTTGGTCAAATTCATAGGAGGTGGCCTTTGCTGGAATGCGGTATTTCGTATTTCCCCTGTCGATTTCCTCAATAGCGGTGGTCAGCTCCCTGAGAGGAGAAAAAATGAGACGCCGCAGCGCAAGCCAGCTCAGCGGGATGATCAGAAGCGTAAGATAGGCAAGCAGCTGCAAAAGCTGAACCGTCTGGGGCAGCGCCACGGCCTGATCAGCCAGCGTCTGCCTTATGATATAGCCTGTGTCTTCAATGGGTACGTCGATAACGTGTCCCCAGGCAGGCATTTCAGCTCCTGCAGGGAGAATATCAAAAGTCCTCATATCGCTTTCGTTGAGTCCCAGCTCGGTCCATAGCGCATCCACCTGTACCCAGGCTCCATAGCACAGATCTCGCCGGACAACGTTAAATAGAAGAAGCTGTCCCATGGGACTTTCTAGAAACTGCCAACCCTTTATCTGCGTAAAGGGTTCCGCAGTGCTTTTGAGCTGCTCTTTGAACCAGGTACTGCTTTGATAGTTTTGGCTCCGAATGCCGAAAATGAAAACATCGGCCGTCTGTCCATAGACGTAATACCCAGTAACTGCCGGATACTGAAACTGCCAGTTTTTCATGGCGGTGCTGATTTCGTTCTGACATCTGACGGCCTCATATTGCCGCTCATCTTGCAAAGCTTCGACGCTGGTGCCCATATCCACCAAATAGGAGCTTCCCAGAATGGTGATTCTCTCCTGCGCCTGGGCAAGCTGCCGCGTTATCTCATCTGCATACATCACCTGAACCTGCCTGTATTCCCTGAGAATGCTGTTTAGCGTGAAATCTTTCAAATAGTTGGTTATGTAAAGCGTTATGACGCTGACCAGCATAAATCCCAATACGATAGTAGAAAATAGACGCAATGTGAGTGAGGGTACATGGGATTCTCTGGGCATATGAATCGCTCCCGTCAGCTTTTTGATTTTTATCATAATCCCTTTTTTCGGGGTTGCCAAGATCCTATGTCATGATCTTATGAAAAGAGGTCATTTTTGTGCGATTCCGGCAAAACAGGGTCTGTGCTATAATGAAACAAGGAGGATGGCCATGAAAGTTTTAATTGTGGATGATGAAGCCTACGCCGTAAATGCTTTAACGAATCGGATTGACTGGAACGGCTTCGGCTTTGGAACGCCGCTTTCCGCCCGATCCATGGCGCAGGCCCAAAGCGTTTTTCTTAATGAAAAAATCGATCTGCTTTTGTGCGACATTGAAATGCCGCAAGGGTCGGGACTGGATCTTTTTGAGTGGGTTAAGGCATATTATCCCAGGACGGAATGCATTTTCGTTACCTGCCACGACGAATACTCTTATCTCAGGGCGGCCATGCAGCTGGGAAGCTGCGATTATATTCTCAAACCGGTGGATTACAACCAGCTGAAGGAAACGCTTAAAGAGATCGTCCAGCGGATTGCCCGGCGAGAGCAGGCTGCTTCCCGGCAGCGTAACGATGATCCCATGCCTTTTCACGCGTCTGGCGCATCATCCAACAACCCGTATATCGCCAGCATTATTGCCTACATTTCAGTTCATCTGACCGAACCGATTGCGATTGCGGATCTGGCGGAGGTCCTGCATTTGAATCCTCAATATGTAATGCGGCTGTTCAAAAAAGAGATGGGATGTCCAATCCTGCAGTATATTACGGCCCAAAGAATTGCGCTGTCCGTTCGCTATCTGGAAGAAACCAACATTTCCGTAACTGACGTTGCCGTCTTGTGCGGTTTTGACAATTATTCATACTTTACGCGAATCTTCAAACGTTTCACGAACGAAACCCCCTTGAATTACCGTAAAAGCGCTCGCGGCAAGAGGTAAATTGCTGCCTTGCAATGCATCTGGTCATGATTCTATCAATTTTGGTCATCATTTTACTTTTTGTTTCCGGTACGAATGTTTTATGATAAAGGAAAGAGACGGAAACGCGGCATGCGGAAGATGGCCATTACCTGTGTATGCGGATCTGCTCTACGATTTTCATGAAGGAGATTTGAAAGATGAAAAAGATCAGCATGCTTTCCTTTATCCTGGTCTTTGCCCTGCTGCTGGCTGCATGCGGCTGCGCAATTGCGGAAAACGCGCCGCTGAACGATGTTCCCTGTCAGACGGTCACCCTGGCGGAAGATGATCCCGACTATTTTAAAGAACTGTGGGCGGCGGAACTATATAACTACAAGATGATTCGAAATTTCACCACCATGTATGAAGAAGCCGGCTGGGATGCTTACCGCGACAAGTGCGTCAATCTGGACCGCATGGACCCAGAGGCTTTGACCGAGGAGGATCAGCAGGTTATCCTCAACGCCAAGGCGGCCCGCGAGGCGCTGGTGCAGCTGATTCCCTACGACGAGGAAGTTCTGCTGATCTGGGGCGAAGACATGCCCGTTCTCACGGAGAATGTGGAGAGCCAGTTTACCGCGGAGTCTCAGGATAATGTGGATTTCCGCCCCTTCCTCATCCCGTATCTGATGGATGATCCCAGTCAGGCCAAGGGCAATCTGATTCTCATCTCCGGCGGCGGCAATTATCTCCGCGGCACGGAGGCTCAGGATGTGGCCCCCGTATTTGTGGAACTGGGGTATAACTGCTTTTTGCTTCATCGCCGCGTGGCGCCCTATGGCCCCGATGAAATCGCCATGGACCTGCAACGAGCCATTCGTTATGTAAAATACCACGGCGAGGCCTGGGGACTTGGCGGACTGGATGTGGTCGGTGCTGCGGGCTTTTCTGGCGGCGGCGGAAATGTCTGCACCGTCATTGAAAAGTATTATGGCGATATTACGCCTGACCAGTTTGATCCCGATTATGTATGCGATGAAATTGACGCCGTAAACAGTGATATGCAGATTGCCATGCCGATCTACAGCGCGCGTGCGCTGGAGACGGAAAACCCCAATATTCCGCATCTGTTTATCGCGGTTGGCGAAGCGGACAACTTTGAGGGCAGCATCGCCATGTTCCAGTGGGCGCAGGGGCTTGGCCTGCATCCGGAGCTGCATATCTTCGGAAACGTCGTGCATGGATTCGGCCCCGGAACCGTTGGCACCAGCTCCACTACCTGGACCGAAGCTGCTGACCTGTACATCCAGCACAACCTGCTCAAGATGGAAAAGTATGAAACCATCCCCGAAGAATACACCTTAAAGCAAACCGTTCTGGTGACTTGGTTCCCCAAGGATGTAGGCGATGTTCCCGTAGATGTCTATGTCAACAGCGACCATAGCAAGTTCTTCCTTTCCTTCTACAGCTGGGGTGACGATATTCAGGTGGAAGGAATTCTGGTTGGCGACAATGTGGCGGGCGTGACCTTTGACAGCGTGGGATTCTTTACTGAGGATGCACCTAAAATGTGGGCGCTGACTGACCCCAACGCGTGGACGCCTGTCAAATAACTGAGCAATACAGTTGCTGCGGCAAGAGACATCTTTGATTTTCATTGGTTACAAGGCTCGTAATTCTTATGAATTATGGGCCTTGTCTTATGAAATGGCTCGTTTTATATGCCATGAATACATGTGTGTATATGTCGCCGTCTTCAAATGGCTGGAATTAACTATGATTTTTCGTCGCAAGTGGGGTTCACTGGCAGAGCTGCAGAAAAGATGGAAAGTATGAATCAACATATATAGAAGGCATTTTGTATGTGCGTCAGGCCGCGTCACGCAAGGCGGGCGGGCAGGGAATCCGCTATGTGTGCGAGGTGGAGGGCAGCATCGCCGTGCTGTTCCACGACGAGCCGTACTGGTTTATAGAGCGGGAAGAGAGCGTGTCGAAAGCCTGACAAAAAGCGCTAACAGGCGCGTAGCAGGCACAATGTGCCTATCAGGGGGTTGGGGATGCCCCAATCAGCAATCAGCCGGTTTTGCGTCAGGCAGAACCGGCTGATTTTTGCAGTTCCTTATAAGGACTGCCCTGCTTGCTACGATTGTATTAAGCATTATGACCCTTAGCTTTTTGAAAAACGGCGACCAATCGTGACATGGCGCATACACCTAATGCAACACAAAATGCTTGAAGGTATTCGTTTTTTCCCCAAAGCGCAATAGCCATCAGACATATCCCTTGAACCAGCAGCGCTCCTCTCGATCGTTTGCAAAGGATATCATGTTTTGCCTGCAAGTATTCTTTATTCTTATGGAGTACAAGCGGGTATTTTATCATAAACATCAGTCCGACAGTCCCCAAAATACAGTATATCCATTGGTTGAATGGCAGCAGAAACGTTGCAAGGCAGCCCAGCAG
>CALVVS010000098.1 GCA_944363925.1 uncultured Bacilli bacterium
GTACGACCAGCCCCAGAGCGAGGCCTACAACCGCATGGCCCTGGACGGCCTGCCCCTGTCGGTGAACAAGCTCCAGGCGGTGCTGGCCTCCAAAATGGAGGAGGAGACCCTCCTCAGCTACATCTTCCCCTTCTTCCGCTACCACAGCCGCTGGAGCGAGCTGACGGCCAGCGACGTCCGCTACCTCTTCCACCGTGATATCCTCAGCCACAACGGCTTTCTCATGCGGGCGGACACCCGACCGGTGGAGACTCTGCCGGAGCCCCGGAAGCTGGCCAACTACCAGTTTTCTGACATCTGCTACGAGTATCTGGACAAGATCCGCCTCCTCTGTGAGGAGAAGGGGGTGGAGCTGATCCTCATCAAGGCCCCCAGCCTCTACCCCCACTGGTACGAGGAGTGGGACCAGCAGATGGTGGACTACGCCGCAGAGCACGAGCTCATCTATATCAATTTCCTGGACCACCTTGAGGACATCGGCCTGGACTTCTCCACCGACACCTACGACCAGGGCCTGCACCTGAACCTCAGCGGCGCGGAGAAGCTCTCCGACTACTTCGGCCGGATCCTCCGGGATGCCGGGGTGCCGGACCGCCGGGGGGACGAGGCCCTCTCCGCCGTATGGGCGGAGAAGTGCGCGGCCTACCACGCCCAGGCGGAGGCCCAGTACGCGGAGCTGGCGGAGAAGGGCTACCTGACCCGGGCCACCACCCCCGGCAGCCAGATCCCCGCCGAGCCGTAACACCACCAAACGAAAAGGAGAATCGACCATGAAAATCAGCCACAAACTGCTGCCCCTGCTGCTGGCCCTGGCCCTGTGCCTGGCCCCGTTGACAGGCTGCGGCGGTAATGACAACAGCCAGGCCGGCGCCGGCAGCGCCGGGAATACCGCCGGCGGCCAGGAGGATCAGACCGGCGCCGCCGAGGACAGCGAGAGCAGCCAGGACCTCTTCATCTTCACCAGCAACGGCGTGGAGATCCGGATGAACGCCGAGGCGGATCCCGTCGTGGCGGCCCTGGGGGAGCCCATCTCCACCTTTGAGTCCCCCAGCTGCGCCTTCCAGGGCACGGACTATATCTACACCTACGACGGCTTCCAGCTCAACACCTATCCCCTGAACGACGTGAACTATGTGTCCTCCGTGGTCTTCACCAGCGACGCGGTGGCCACCGCCGAGGGCCTGGAGATCGGCGGCACCCTGGAGGACATGGTGGCGGCCTACGGTGAGGATTACACGGAGGCCTACGGCGAGTATACCTATACCCGGGGGGACAGCCAGCTGGCAGTCCTCATCGAGGAGGGCACCATCACCTCCATCGCGTATCAGGCGGTGCTGCCGGAGCAGTAAAAACGGCTCGCGAAAAAAGCCCGGGGGGGCACGGAATTTCCGTGTCCCCCGGGCTTTTCCTCGTCTCAGGACCGGGGCGGGACCAGCCACTTGCCGAAGCGGTAGTAGATGAGGAGGGAGAGGGAGGTAATCACCCAGGTGATGGGATAGCTCATCTCCACCGTCTCGATGGTGTGGTGGGCAGGCACCGCTGTGAACAGCCACAGCAGCCGCAGAGCGCACACACCGAAGACGGAGATCAGCATGGGCACCATGGATTTGCCCGCCCCCCGGATAGCGCCGGGGAGCAGCTCCACCAGGATGTAGGTGATGTAGCAGGGGGCCAGGAAGCGCACCATGTCCACGTCAATCTCCAGCTCGTCGGGGTCGGAGGTGAAGATGAGGAGGATGGGCCGGGCCAGCAGGACCATGGCGATAGAGATGACTAAGGTGAAGCCGGCGGTCATGGCTGTGGACACCCGCACCCCCTGGCGCAGGCGGTCGTACTTCCCGGCGCCGTAGTTCTGGCCGGTGAAGGTGGTGAGGGCCTGGGACATGGCGGTGAGGGTCATCCAGAACAGGACGTCCATCTTGCCGTAGGCGGTCCAGGCAGCCACGGCGTCGGTGCCGAAGGAGTTGATGGCGGCCTGGATGACGATGTTGGAGAAGCTGTACATCACGGACTGGAGCGCGGTGGGCACGCCGATGACCATGATGGACTTCAGTGGTTGGGCGTGGAAAGCCAGCTGCCGGAGGCTCAGATGGTAGGTCTCGCCGGCAGCGGCGGTGAGGGAGAGGACCACCAGTACGGCGGAGAGGACCTGAGAGAAGACCGTGGCGATGGCCACGCCCAGCACCCCCATATGGAACACCAGCACCAGCACCAGGTCCAGCACGATGTTGCACAGGGAGGCGGCGATGAGGAAGAACAGCGGACGCTTGGAGTCCCCCACCGCCCGCAGCACGCCGGTGCCCATGTTGTAGATCACGTTGGGGATCATCCCCAGGAAGTAGATGCGCAGATAGAGGATGGCGCCGGGCAGTGCTTCCTCCGTGGTGTCCATGGCCCGCAGAGCCCAGGGGGTGAGGAGGTAGCCTACCACGGTGAAGAAGGCGCCCACCACCACGGAGAGCAGCATGGCGGTGTGGACACTCCTGTAGACCTCCATGTCCATTCGGGCGCCGTACCGCTGGGCGATGGCCACCACCGCGCCGCTGGAGAGGCCGGTGAAGATGCCCACCGTCAGGTTGGCAATGACGCTGGTGGAGCCCACGGCGGCCAGAGCGGTGGTGCCCACGAAGCGGCCCACCACCACCGTGTCCACGGTGTTATAGAGCTGCTGGAAAAAGGTCCCCAGCAGCAGGGGGAAGAAAAAGGCCAGCAGCTGTTTCCAGATGACGCCCTGGGTGGTATCTACCGCCTGGTGCGTTTTGGTCATAATAATCCCTCCCTGGCAGGCAAATCACTCCATTGTATGAAGCATTCTACATGGTTCGCGGAGAAAAGGCAAGAGAAATTTATGTCGTCCGGCACCGGCGGAGGGGCCTTGCCTTCCGGCGGGATCTGTGGTAATATATAAACAAATTGTTTAATTTATATTTATAGAAGGGGGGGTAGTGCCGTGCCCACGGTCGCCTCTTCTCAGGAGGACCGGGGCCGGATCCCG
>CALVVS010000099.1 GCA_944363925.1 uncultured Bacilli bacterium
TGCTTCATATTTTGCTCAAATATTCATCCATACTGCTGGAGCTTATTTGAGTAAACCTATAAACAAAACTAATAATAAATATTTGGCAAATTTTGGTACAATTCCTCCTGATGAAAAATTTGGACAATTAATTTTAGAACTTGAAAAAGCAACTTCCGAATCAGAAAAAGAAAAAATAATAAGTGAATTAAAATTAATAGCAGAAATAGATAAAACAGTTGAGACTGTTCCTCTTACTTTTAAAGATAATGTAGAAGATTTAAAAGGTTATATAGTTTTTGAACCGACATCTGCTGTTGAACACTATGATCTGTCTTTATTAGATTTTATAAGCTATAATTTTGATGTATTTAATGATTATCTATTATTTTTTATAAATTTCTTTGATTATTTTATAGATAAATTAGATGATAGCGATATTAAATATATTGAATTAGATACTTTATATCCTGTAAATGAAATAATTGAAATAGCTAAAAAATATTATGAAAAAGAAAAAAGAAATTTAATATATTATCAAAGCCTTTTTAAGAAATGTATTAATTTCGTTTATAAAATTAATAATCCTTTTGATATGAAATATTTAACACATAAACAAATATTCTTTTTATATAATCAATTATATCAGAATACTTTTACAGAATTTAAACAAGACTTTCATTCAACAGATTTATTAGATTATCAATATAATAACTTTCCTATAAGGAAAGAATTAATTGGACTTGAAAATATAAATATTCTGATTTCTACTATTGAAGAAATAGACCCTACCGGCCGAAAACTTAATAGCCTACAACAATTTGAAACTAATAACTTATTTACAAGTTTTTATATTACATTATTCAATGTAGTAGCTGTAAATAAAATGCATATTAAAATTTGTGGTAATTGTGGAAGATACTTTATAACTCATAAAGAAACTGTTACTTATTGTGATAGAGTTACAAAAAATAATTTAACTTGTAAAGATATTGGAAACAAAGAATATCAAAAGCGAAAACAAGAAAATGATACAACATATAATAACTATAGAAGAATCGGAAGTCGAAAACAACTTAGAGCTAATCGAAATCCTGAAATAACTACGTATCAAAAAGATTTAGAACAATATAGAAAAATAGGAAAACAAATGTATAAAGATGTTTGTTCCGGAAAAATTTCTAGTGAAGAATTTGCAAAATGGGTAGATGAACAAGATAAATAAGGAGTAATATATGGATATAAAAAAAATAATATTTGAAAATTATAAATGTTTTAAACATGCTGAGATATGTAATTTACAACCAATAAATATTATTATAGGAAAAAATAATATTGGAAAATCAAGTATATTGGATATTTTAGAAATGATTTATTCAAAAAGGCCTTCCAATCAAACATCTATAATAGCTGAAAAAGAACTTTCAGAAATGGATATTAGAAGAACCTTTAGAGAAGATATGTATGGCGGATTACCAGGAAGAAATCATTTTGAATTTGGTAAAGCCTTTATAGGAAAAAATTTTAAAATTAAGATAAAAAATGATGGGAAATACCCTTCAAATGAGTCTTATAAATATTATGATGAGATTTATTCAGAAGAATATAAAACTTATTGGAAACGTTTAGGAGCAGAAATTTATTATGAATCCAAAATACCAAAAAGAATTCTGGCTGAAAGAAATATTTTTCCTGAAATTGAAAATGAAAAAATGGACATTGATAGTAATGGTAATGGAATAACTACTATAATAAGTAATTATCTTAATAAAAATGAATATGATGAAGATTTAGTAAGACAGACTCTATTAAATAAATTAAATGAAATAATGGGTGATGATGCAAATTTTACAGAAATTGTTACCCAACAAATAAAACAGAACGAAACTACTAAGTGGGAAATTTTTTTAAGAGAAGAAGATAAAGGTAGAATAGCTCTATCAGAATCAGGCAGTGGTTTAAAGACTATATTAATTGTTTTAGCTTATACAATACTTGTTCCTGATGTTGAAAAGAAAAAATTGGAAGATTATATTTTTATGTTTGAAGAGTTAGAAAACAATTTACATCCATCTTTGCAAAGAAGGCTATTAAAATATATTGAAGATTTATCCTTAAAAGGTTCTACTTTCTTTTTAACTACGCACTCAAACATTATGCTAGATACTTTTCAAAACAACGAATTAGTAAATATTTTGCATGTACAAAAACTTAAAGATCAACCTATAATTATTAATTCTAGTAATAGTCTTCAAAAAAATGCTATCCTAAATGATCTAGGATTAAAGGCAAGTGATTTACTTCAGTCAAATGGTATAATTTGGGTTGAAGGTCCTTCTGATCGTATTTATTTAAACAAATGGATTAAATTATGGTCTAACAATACACTAAGAGAAGGTAAAGATTATCAGTGTGTTTTTTATGGTGGTAGGTTACTTTCAAATATAACTCTAGACAAAAAATCAGAAGATGATTTAGTTAATTTAATAAATATAAACCGAAATAGCATTGTAATAATTGATAGTGATAAAAAAAGCATTCACTCTCCAATTAATTCCACAAAAAAAAGACTAAAAAAGGAATGTGAAAAAAATAATATTATGTGTTGGATTACAAAAGGTAGAGAAATTGAAAACTATATTCCTGATA
>CALVVS010000100.1 GCA_944363925.1 uncultured Bacilli bacterium
ATCCTTTCCGCTTCCAGCATGGCAGCAATCGTTTCCTTGTTGGGCTGTTCCAGCTTCACTTCAAAGGGAATGCCGCCTTCACGAAGCGACTGGCGCACAAAGATGTTGAACGCCGTGGATAAATTCATGCCGAGTTCCGCAAAGAAGGCGTCGGCCTGTGCTTTCAAATCTGCGTCCATGCGGATGCTGATGTTTGTGGTATTTCCAGCCATCGTATCAACTCCTTCCTGCTGGCGCCTTTAATATTTGCACGAAGAAAGAAACACTTTGCACGAATGATTAACAACAATTTCATGGAATGAGTTCGCTGTATGCAGCAGATCATGTTGCCTGTCGCCGTTCACCGGGATATTCGCCCGCCACCGGGCAAAGGGCTGGAATCGACCGAGGAGCCTGGCATCTGCCCCCATCAAATCAGCAGCCCCCATCAACCGATGGGGGCTGCTGTCTCGTTTGATTCCTTACCAGGACGCGGTCTTTTCGCAGAACCGCATGAGTATCGTCGCCACCTGGGCGCGGGTGGCCGGGCCCTGGGGGCTGAGGGTGTCCGTGCTGGTACCGCTGATGATCCCGGCGCCCACGGCCCACTGCATGGCGGGGATGGCGTACTCCGCCACATCGAAGGCGTCCGTGTAGGACAGGATGTTGGTATCCTCGCCGATGGATACGTCATAGCCCTTGGCCTGGGCATACCGCCACAGCATGGTGGCCAGCTGCTGCCGGCTCAGGCCCTGCTCCATGTTGGTGCCGTCGGAGACGCCGCTGGCCATGGCCCACTGCCGCCCGGCCTCATACCAGGTATCGCCGGTGGCAGTGTCCATGCCCTCCAGGCGGGCCAGGACGGTAACGATCATGGCCCGGCTCATGGCTGTGTCGGGCGCAAAGGTATCGGCAGTGGTACCGGCGAACAGTTCCCGGCTGGTGACGAAGGCAATCGTATCCGCCGCCCAGTAGCTGCCGGGCACATCGGCAAATTTCTTGCTGTTGTCCACCAGCTTCACCGTGTCCCCGTCGGAAAGGGGCACCGCCACGCCGTTCTCGGTGGGGAGGCTGGCCTTGAGGACTTCCTCGGTGCCGTCAGCCTTGATCAGGATGGCCACGGTGCCCGGAGTGACGTCCTTTACGGGGATTTCCACCTTGGCGGAGCCGCTGGTGGGTAGGTTTACCGTGATGGTGGGCGCGCTCTCCCGGTCAGTCGTGACGGGGACCGCAGGCATGGGCAGGGCCACAGGCTCCCCCGCCGTATGGGCGGCGGCTACGGCGGCCTCGGAGAGGGTTGCCTCGCTGACCACCTGGCCATTCTCATCCACGGTGGTGACGGAGCCGGAGCCGTCCTGATTGTCCACCGTGGTCCGGCTGGAGCCGTCGGTGTTCTCCACCACCTGGGTCTGGTTGCCCTCGGTATCGGTGGTTGTGGTGGTCACGGTGCCGTCCTTGGTGGTCTCCACCACCTCACTGGAGCCGTCAGGGTGCCGGGTAGTCTCGGTGGTGGAGCCGTTGGGTCTGGTGACAGTGGTGGTCGTAGAGCCATCGGGGTTCCGCTGGGTCTCGGTGGTGGTGCTGCTGCTGCCGCCGCTGGAGCCGCCGCCGGAGGGCCACTCAGGCTCACTGGGCTGCTGGGCCCGCAGGGTGATCTCCCTGACCGCGCCGGTGATCGTGATCGACAACCCTTCTGAATTGACACCCAGCTGGCCGCCGGCCGGCACGATGGAGGCGTAGGTGCGGACACCCTCCTCGACAGCCTGCAGCACATACCCCGCCGGCAGGTAGCCCGCCGGCAGAACGATAATGTCTCCCGCTGCCAAGCCGGTCCCTCTCTTCACACCAAAAATGGCCACCATGTCACCCTTACCTGTGACCGTGCCGCCGGTTACCGTCAGGCTGCCGTCGGTGATCCAGATGCCGTAGTCCTCTCCCCTGCCGTTGAACGTGCCGCCGTTTACCGTCAGGTTGCCGTCGGTGATCCAGATGCCGCTGTCGCCAGCACCATCGACTGTGCCGCTGTTCACCGTCAGATTTCCGATAATTCGAATGCCGTGAGACCCTCCCCTGCCGTTGAGCGTGCCGCCGTTTACCGTCAGACCGTCAGTGTAAATGCCGTACTCGTCCTCGCCGATGCCGTCGACCGTGCCGCCGGTTACCGTCAGATTTTCGGCAGAGATGCCGGCATGGCTGCCCTTGGCGGTCAGGCTGCCGCTGCCGGTGATGGTCAGATCCCCGTCCATGAAAACGCTGTTGTAAAACGAAGCGTTTTCTCTAACAACAGTGGAAGCGCCCTCCAGACAGATGGTCAGCTTTCCCTTGGCATAGATGCCGCAGGGTTCCTCCCAATATACTTCATATCCTTCCGTGATAGTCGCATTCCTCAGCGTCAGAGTGTTGGTGTCAGGGTCGTAAACCGCGGTGCCGCTACCGCACTGGACTGTATAGTCCGGGGTGGTCAGAACATCCACATTATTCACATACAGGGCCTCCAGCAGTACGATCTCCGCGCCGGCGACAACAGCGCCGTTTACCACCTTGAACTCTGTGGCACCCTCTGCCATCGTGTATTCTTTCGAGTTCACCTGAATTGAGGAACTCTCGACCGCCCGGCCAGCCACCTGTGAGGAAGCCGTAACATTAGATGTATCTTCTTCAAAATCCCCGATGAGGATCTCGCTGGCACGGAGGCCGCAGCCAGTGGCACCCTGGGCAGTGACAATACTATAGTTCACGTACAGGCCGCCTTCGGCAGCGATGCCGTCGTTATTTCCCTCTCCGGAAACCGTGCTGTTGTCCGCCATCAGGTTTTCTCCGGTATAGATGCCGTCACCGCCTGTACTGGTGCCGGTGACAGCGCCGCCGGTTACCTCCAGGCTGCCGCTGACATAGATGCCGTCGCCTTCGCTTCCATCGGTGCCGTGGACCATACCATCGGCGCCGTCTACCGTCAGGTTACCATCGACACGGACGCCGGCTCCATTTTCTCCGATGCCGGTGACGGTGCCGCCGGTTACCTCCAGGCTGCTAACGTCAATGCCGTAACGGCCCTTACCGGCGACGATGCCGCCAGTCACCTCCAGGCTGTCGCTGACATGGATGCCTTTTTCGCTGCCCGCCGCAGTCAGGCTGCCGGTGCCGGTGATGATCAGATCCCCGTCCATGGAAACGCCGTAGTCAATCGAATTGCTTCCAACAGTGGACTGGCCCTTCAGCTCAATGGTCAACTTGCCCTCGGCATAGATGCCATAGCTGTAACTCCCTGTCTCATGTGCCGTCGTGATGTTGGCGTCACGCAGCGTCAGGGTATTGGTGTCGGGGTCGTACACCGCGGTGCCGCCGCCGCAAGTGACTGTATTGTTATTGGCGGTCAGAACATCCTCGTTATTCACATACAGGGCCTCCACCTTTACTTGCACCGCACCGGTGACAACAACGCCGCCTGCCACACGGAACTCTGTCACACCCGCCGCCAACTCGTACTCCACCCTGTTCACCCAAATCGAGGAATTATAGATCGCCCGGCCAGCAACAGACGTTGCTGTGACCGTGGATGTAGCATCGGTCTGGATGCTGCCATTGTTGACTCTGAGGCCGTAGTCATTGGTACCCTTGGCCGTGACGGTACCAGCGGTCATATCCAGGGGCCCGCTGGTATAGATGCCGATATTTCCGGTGCCGGAGACCTCTCCGCCGTTCACCGTCAGGCTGGACTCAACTTGGATGCCAACACCGCTTGCGCTGTTGCCGGTGCCGGTGACCTTTCCGCCGTTCACCGTCAGTTCTCCCCAGGCAACGATACCTCGGTGTTCTGCGCCGGTGCCGGTGACCTTGCTGTCGATTACCTCCATATTCCCAAAAACATAGACGCCGGTTGTGCTGCCCACGGCGTTCAGGCTGCCGGTGCCGGTAATGGTCAGATCCCCGTTCATGTAAACGCCGTCTGAAAGCGAATTATTTCCAACGGTGGAATCGCCCACCAGCTCAATGGTCAACTGGCCCTTAGCATAGATGCCGTAGTTGTAATTCCCTGCCTCATGTGGCGTCGTGATGTTGGCGTCACGCAGCGTCAGGGTATTGGTGTCGGGGTCGTAGGCGACGGTACCGTTCCCCAGCACGTCGCCGGCGTTCTCGCTGGTGACCAGCGTGCCGCCCACCCAGATATCATACTCCTCAGCCGGGCCGGACGGCGTATCGGGAGTGGTATCAGAAATGGTTTCGGCGATCAGGTCATGGCCCAGCCCCGCCGCCACCTGATCGGCAAAGGGGCTATCTACTGTGGCGCCGCCCGGTGCGTAGCCGGTGGTGATACTGTCGCCCAGGGCCAGATGGGCCGGGGCTGCCGCCAGCGCCGTCCCCGGCAGCAGGCTCAGGCACAGGGCCAAGGCCAGGCAGATACTCAACATTCGTCTTTTCATTTAGTGCCTCCTCCCACATCAAAAAGCATTCCAAAGAGCATCGGTATGGGGCTCTATACCGGGGAAGGCCACGTCCCTTCCCCATGCGCTTTGTATTCCTTTCAAGTATACCAGAAAGCGGAGGCAGGCGCTATTGGCCATTTCAGGGGGTAAAATGGCTCACGCCCAGGGCGGCTTTCCCTGGGCGTGAGGTCATCGCAGCATGTATTTTTGCAGGTCCCCCCGGCGGGTGACGTCCAGCTTCCGCATGGCGCTGGACAGGTGCCGCTTCACCGTGGCCACAGAGATATGCAGGTGTTCGGCGATGTCCGAGTTGTTCCAGCCCCGGGCCGCCAGCATGGCGATGGCGAACTCCGTGGTGGTCAGATCATCCGCCACATCATGCCCGGTGATAGGGTTGTGAACTCTACGCCATCCGGAAGAGAAACGGTAGGTGATGTCGATGATCCGCTTGAAATCTTCCGGCCATTTGGGCTTGATGGTCGCCTCCAGCATGGCCCCCAGCAGGCCGTGGTGTTCCCCGAAGCCCTCGATGAGGTCATCCGGCCGGGCAATCTCCCACGCGGTCAGCAGATGGGTCCGGGCCCGGTCGGTCTGCTTCAGGCTCATGTAGTCCATCACCGCCACCAGATGAAGGTAGATAGCCGGGATGGGGTAGGCGGACGCGCCCATGGCCAGGGCGGCCTCCACGATCCCGGCACTGTGGGCGTACTCCTCCCTGAGATAGAGGTAGTGGGCCTGCACATACAGGGCAAAGGCCCGCAGGCCAGGGGGCAGCAGGGGCAAAAACGTCTCCGTGGGCGGCATCTCCTCTGGCAGGGGCAGGTGCAGCAGTACCGCCGCCGCAAAGGCCACGAAGGCCTCCATGGCCCGGGCTGCCGGGTCGGTCTCCCCGCCGGCCGCCAGGGTGCTCCGGATCTCCCGCAGGGCTAGGCGGGCTTGGTCGATGCGCCCCATGGTCAGGCAGGCGTAGGCGAAGATCAGGCAGGCGGAGAGGCGGACCGCGCCGTCAGAGGCTGTCAGGCAGACCTCGGCCTCCCGCATGGCCTTTTCCGCCTGGCCGCTGAAGTAGTAGTACTCCGCCTGGGCGATGTCCCGTTTCGGCCCCTTCGGGATGGCCGCGATGGCCTCGGCGCAGTGCCCCGGTACAAAGGGAGTGTTCATCAGGGGCATGAAGCCCGGGAACAGTTCCGGAGCTTTTTCCGGGGGTGAGAGCGGGGCCTGCTTACTCTGCCTGCGGGGGTCGCCGGGCTTCTCCGCGGCCGCGGGGATGGCCCAGGAGCCGCCGAACCGCTCCGCGCCGGGGATACGCCCCTGGGCGCAGTACTGGTTGATCCGACGCTCCGACACGCCCCACTTCTCTGCCGCCTCCCGAATCGACAAATAGCCGTCCATGCTGCACCTCCCGACCGGAACCGCCGGTTCCCCTTGGAATGACTTTTATTATATACGACTCTTCGTAGAGTTGCAAGTCATACCAGGGGGGGCGGGCCCGTTCTTCACGGGCAGGCGGCGTGGGATCACAGCCGCGGAAATCCTGTTTCTTCCTGTCGCTGCCCCATTTCCCGCAGCGCCCGGTCAAAGCCTTTCTCAATGGCGGCGCACTTCTTTTGGGCACTGCTGGACACTCTCTCCGGGTGTTCCCTCGCAAAGGCCGACACCCGATGCACATGGCGGTGGAACCAGCCGCTGCCGTTTTCCTCCACAAGGCCGGGGAATTTCCAATGGAGTCCCCCCAAATTACTGCCGAACTGCCACGCCTCCCGGGGCGTGGCTTTTTTGCTGTCCGGCACACTGCACCAGGCGCATAAGCCCCGCTTGTCATAGTCGATTCGCTCCCGGGGCGCTTCAGCGGGGCTGCCATCATCGTTATGGAACAGAAAACCTCTG
>CALVVS010000101.1 GCA_944363925.1 uncultured Bacilli bacterium
CATATGCAACCATCACTATCCCTCTTTCTTTTCGTCCTTTACCTCACTCTTTGGTGCCTCTTTCTTTTTCGGCGCTTTCGCAAAAGTGAGGCCTACAGTCTTAGCCATAGCTCCCTCCTATGCCTTGTGATGCAGATAGATGCCGGCCAGCTTGTTCTCATAAGCGTCAACAAGCCCGTACCTTCTATACTTCTGGATGTATCCATCAGACCTCTGGTTTGCTTCCGGCGTGATTATGTCGGATGCGGTGTGCTTCCAGTATTTCATAACGGCCGGCTTGTGGATTATCATGAAGTTAATATCCTTACCGGTGGAAGCCTTTACATATCCTCCAATAGTTTCATCCGCTCCAGACGATCCTGTATGATCTACGCCATCGTAAAGGTCAATAGCGGTGTAGAATCTGCTCTGTGGAACCTTTACAATCTGAGTAAATCCGTCAAGCAGCTCTCTGGACTTGGTGGTATCCATAGCCTTTACAGCGGACAGGTTAGTCGGCGTGATGAACAGGTATCTGTTCTCCTGCGGTACTTCGTCCTCGTCCATCTCGTCAAGACCTGCCTTGATGGCAGCCATTACGCCGGCTCCGTCGGAAAGGGTCGCGCCGGTAGTCACCTTAGAGATACCGCTAATACCCGCAAGAGTCGCAAAGGTAAAGGCGTCGCCTTCCGGAACGACCTTAGTCCTTATAAACTCAGCCGCCAGCCTTCCGAATGCAAGCTTGATAGTCTCTTCATCGTCCATGCTGTCCACCTCGAAGAGCCTTCCTCTGTCGTAATTGAACTTTACGGTCTCCCACTCGAGGGAAACATCGCCCTTGATGTATCCGTCGTTTCTGGAATACTCTGCGAGGCCGTCCATAGACAGCTTCGGGATCATTATCTCGTTCGCGTTTACGCCGGCTCTGGCGGTAGTTGGGTCGCTGTCCAGTACAGACGTAAGCGAGGCGCTCTTATACACCTCATCCAGCAGTTCAACGTAGTTTTTTGCAAGTGCAATACTGTTTGCCATAGTTATTTCCTCCTATTTCTTTTCATCCGGCAGCCCCATAGCTGCTCTCAGTGCAGAGGAAGCTCCTGCGCCGCCTCCGCCGCCGGTCGGACCGGTTGGATTTGGATTATCAATCGGCTCTTTACTGGTAAAAAGGTAGTCGTTATCCTTCTTGACCGCTTCGAGAGCTGTCTTAATGTCATCTTTCTGGTTCTTGCTGCCTTTAAGGGTTTCGAGGTCAAGCAGCGCCATGACCGCTTTCTCGTTCTTGCCGCCGGCAGCCGTAATGGCCTCCCTGACAGAGTCCCGGAACAGGCGATCTGCTTCTTTGGCAGCATACTCGTCATCTTTTGCTTTCAGGTCCGCTTGAAGCTTCTGTATGGTGGCCTGTAGTTCTTCCGGCTTAACATCCTTGAATTTGTCCAGCTCTGTTGTCGCCGTATCGAGCTGTTCTTTGTACTTGTCTCTGTCGGCTTCTGCAGCAGTAACTTTCGCTTTTTCGGCCTCGATGTCCTTGCCATTCTCTGCCATGATCTGGTCGATGACTTCTTTCTCCAATTTCAGTCCTTCCAAAAATTCTCTTTTCATAGTTTTCCTTTCTCACCTACGATTTTTTACGCCTGTCTCTTGGCTCGGTGTGCTGCACTCGTACGCCTGCAGCTCAGCTGATTTTTTGTATAACAAAAGACCAGCCGTTTTGACTGGTCTTTAAGTTAACAATTTATATGAAACGCCCAAGATAAAAACTATTCTATTATCACTACTGGATCCCAATTCACCATATAATTACACTTAGGGCAATAGAACCCATGGCATTTCGAAGGTTCTATATTGGGATTGGCCGGCAGTATTATACTTTTTCCGCATCTGGGGCAAACTACTGTTTCGCCTTTAGTTAATTTCCCTATTATGTTATCGTTTTGATTTGATATGTTTTCCATAAATTATTCCTCCCTTCTTCCATTCAAATTCAGGGTAATTATCTTTTGCAAGTTTTACTATGTACCGTAATTCCGAAAATGTTAGCTTGTTTCTGCCTTCTATGTGCATTTTTTCTTTTGCAAAACACACAGCTTCTGCCCACTGACAATTACCAATATTATAATAGAAATGCGTCATTTCATGGATTACGGTTTGTGCAGCAACTCTTGTACTCGAAATCTCATCAAGATATATACTTATAACATTGCTTCGTTGCGAGCCTCTTTCGCCTGCCGGGGATCTCATTCCTTGAATAATTTGAATATTAACATCAGACTTTTCAATCTGTTTCAACACCTCTTTCCCTATTGGACTTTTATCCATTTCAATTGTGATGTCGTCGATAGAAATATCCGTATGAGATGTTAATGTTCTCATGTTTAGTGATTGGAATGCACCAGAGCCTCTTGCTTGATTTATTATAACATTTTTGCTCCTATTTGCAACTATTACCGGGCTTCTTCCTGGCGCCACTCTGCCAAGCCCGTCTATGTAAACCCGCTCCATTTGTGGAGTCAGCCCCATAGCATCTGAAAATGCCCGATATTCGTTAAGCTGTCCCTGGTAGCGGGCCTTTGCAACAGTTATGTCTGTCCTATCTGCTTCGCCCTGTTCGAGCAGCCTGACTTTCTGGCGCTGTGCTCTCATGGATGTTTCCATCTGCCGCTGTTTCTGCGTGGCTTCATATGCCGTGTACTCCTTGCCTCTCCATGTTCTGGGCATGTCTTCTTTTGCGTTCTGCTCCCTTAGCCATTCATCTGTCCAGTTGCGCTCAGAAATCCCCGGAAAAAACGGATAATAAGTGTGATAACAGTTTGCGCCGCAAAGGCCGGTCACCGTACCAAGCCCGCATACACTCACCAGCTGCTCTTTTGTCCATACCTTCCCCTGCCAACGCCTGTGTGAAGGTCTGGCGTTGGCGTGCCATTCAACTTCAAAATATTCTGTTCCCAGTTTCTCGGCGTTATAGTCGTTGATTTGACCAGTTAACTGAGTTATACCTGTCATAACTGCCCGCCTTGCAGCAACAGGCAGCCGGCTCGAATATCCGCTTGCGTAGTCTATTGTACGAATCCCGCTGCGCGCCAGTGTGTTTACTGTTCGGCGCAACACTGAATTATAGTCGAATGCGCCTGAAGTGATGTCTGTAATAGCTGCGTCAAGCGTCTTTCTGTAAAACTCCGTCAAAGGCAAATATGTAAGCTGTCCGTTAATCTGCTCTACTATGCCCATTGTTCGGGTAAAGTTTTGCAGGGTCGCTTCTGTTTGCTGTTTAGCCGCTTCCACCCACTGCTGCAGCTGCTCGTTGTCCTCATAGGAGATGAACTGCCCGTTTATCTGCTCATACAGTGTCTTGTTTCTCACATACTCCCAGTCTATAACCCGATCATACAGCTCGAACATTTCCGGCCATGTCGCGCCCAGCGCCTCCATGATGAACTTTTCTGTGTCTTCTGATGAATATCCCAAAGCTCTGAGGCGGTTAAGCTGCCAGTCCGCCGTGCTGGTAATCTCACCAGTCTTACTGATCCGGCGGATAACGTCACTCATTATTCGGTTTTCCAGGTCGTAAAACTGGCCCTCGATAGCATCGGCATATTTATCTTTGTAGCTCATCTATTACCTCAGGTTCAAATTATCCAGCACAGCATTGTTTTGTGGCGGCAAATTCTTCTCGGCAGTTTCGATGTCTTCGCCGTACCACTTTGCGCGATATTCTGCGAGACTCTGAACACCCATAGACACATCCTGTCTGTCCTGATTTCTCTCAACTTCCTCGTCTGTGAGAATAGAATCGCTGAACGTACAGGTGAATGTATATCCAGTCGTATACATGGCGTTATAGAAGGCTATAGCGTCAACCAGCTCTTCAAGACACGTTTTCAGGTTTTCCTGGATGGCCGTCACCCTGTTATACTTACGCTGCTTTGCAGCCTTGATTTCTGTGGCCGTCTTATCTACGTACTGCGCATCCGAAAGATCGCCGTATGCAAGACCTACGGTGAACTCTATCTGCCTGAGATAACTTTCAAGACCGCGATTGAACGCTTCGTCCCGCATTTCCGGCGAATACTCCTTAAACAGCTCTCCGCTTCCTGCGTCAAGATTAAGACCCCTATAAAGTCTTCTGTCGAGTTTCGGCATGCTTATATCTCCGGTTCTCTTGTCGTGCCTGAGCGCCCGCTCATCGACATGCACAGCTCTTTCTCCGGATTCATATTCCCAGTCGTACCTTGCGGCCTGAATGTCCGCCTTGCGGATTCTATCGACCGTAGTGCCGGAATAGATAGACACGCCGCATGCAGTCCCGTCTATGCGATTCTTTACCGGATTCTTATAGAATCCAAAGTCCATTTTATCCATGCCCGGATAAGTAATCTCTTCCGGGTATCTCGCCCATTCCTCTACATCGGCAAGCGGTATCTGCCTGCCAAGCTGAGATGATGTAGTGCTGTAGTACGCTCTGTTCTCGATTCTAAGCCCCTGCTCTGTAAGCTGGTGGCGCTCAGTACGGAAGAAGTACTTACTGTCCCCGCGCTTCTTACGTTCAATCAGGACGCAGTCAGTAATCTTGTCGTTATCGAATCTAACCGGTATAAAGTCCTTTGCGGTTACATACTCAACCTTTCCGCCCATCATTGGCTTGATTATCATAGACCCGAGTGCAAGTCCGTCCTGCAGGTTTTCGTTCAGGTCCTTTATGGCCTTTTGAAAGAGCGCGTCAAGCTCTTCATTATCGACTTTTGCCTCCATCTCGTTGATGGAGATGTCCGCGAACTCACGGCAGATACCCGATTCAATGCCGATAGACGGTGCCCGATGATTCCACGAGGCTCTACCGTTAAGCATGTCATCCCAAAGCTCTATGCC
>CALVVS010000102.1 GCA_944363925.1 uncultured Bacilli bacterium
TCCACCTGCAGGCGGGTGTTCATCTCCATGAAGTAGAATTGCCCATCCCTGGTCAACAGGAACTCCACCGTGCCCACGCCCTCGTAGTGCACGGCTTTGGCGGCGCGGGTGGCGGCGGCAAGCATCTTGATGCGCAGGACCTCGTCCACAGCCGGGGAGGGGCTCTCCTCGATGAGCTTCTGGTGCTTGCGCTGCATGGAGCATTCGCGCTCGCCGAGGGTGACGACGTTGCCGTGCGCGTCGCAGAGCACCTGCACCTCGACGTGCTTGACGTTTTCCAGCAGCTTTTCCATGTACACCGCGCCGTCGCCAAAGGCGCTCTCGGCCTCGGCGGTGGCGGAGAGGAAGGCGTGTTCCAGTTCCTCGGGGCCGTCCACGCGGCGGATGCCGCGGCCGCCGCCGCCGGAGCGGGCCTTGATCAAAAGCGGATAGCCGATCTTTTCTGCCTCGGCGCGCAGCTGTTCGACATTTTCCACCAGGTCGCAGCCGGGCACGACAGGCACGCCCGCCGCGCGCATGGTGCGCCGGGCCTCGTCCTTGTCGCCCATGCGGCGGATGACCTCCGCCGAGGGGCCGATGAACTTGATGTGGCACTGCGCGCAGAGTTCGGCAAAGCGCGCGTTTTCCGAAAGCAGGCCGTAGCCGGGGTGGATGGCCTGCGCGCCGGTGAGCGCGGCCGCGGAGAGGATGGCGGGCATGTTCAGGTAACTGCGCGCGGCGCTGGCCGGGCCGATGCAGACGCTCTCGTCCGCCAGCGACACGTGCAGAGCGTCGCGGTCGGCCTCGGAAAACACCGCCACGGTGGAGATGCCCATCTCCTTGCAGGCGCGGATGACGCGCACGGCGATCTCGCCGCGGTTGGCGATCAACAGTTTGGGAAACAAGTTTAAGCCTCCTGTCGCCGGGGGACTCCGGCGGGTCGAATGGCGCTCTTACGGGATGATGAAGGAGAACTCGCCCGAGGCGCACACCTGGCCATCCACGCGCGCCTCGCCCTTGACGACGTAGACGTTGAGCTTGCTGCGAAGCAGCGTGGAGGTGATCTCCAAAGTGTCGCCGGGGCGCACCATGCGGCGGAAGCGCACCTTGTCGATGCCGGCGTAGTAGGCGGTCTTACCCTGCATCTTTTCGGCAAACAGCACGCAGCTGGCCTGGGCGATGATCTCGCACTGCACCACGCCGGGCATCACCGGGTCACCGGGAAAGTGGCCGTCGAAGAACCACTCGTCGCCGCGGGCGGTGTACTTGCCGTGGGCCGCGCCGTCCTCGCCCAGCCAGGCCTCGTCCAGAAGCAGCATGCTGCCGCGATGGGGCAGGATCTGCATGATCTCTTCTCTGTTCATGGCGCTTGCCTCCCTCAGCAGAGCTTGAAGAGCGTCTGGCCGTATTCGACCACGTCGCCGTTGTGGACGCAGATGTCCACCACTTCGCCGTCGAACTCGGCGGTGATCTCGTTCATCAGCTTCATGGCCTCGACGATGCAGACGATGTCGCCCTTTTTCACCTTGGAGCCGACTTCCACAAAGGGCTTGGCGTCCGGCGAGGGCGCGGCGTAGAAGACGCCGACCATGGGGCTTTTGATCTCGCGCGTGCGGTTGAAGTCCACGTTGGTCTCCTCCGCCTCCGCCGCCGGGGCGGGCGCGGGGGCCGCGGGCGCGGCCATGGGCATGGACACCACGGTGGGGATGGCCGCCGGAGCGGAGACGGCGCGCTCGATGCGCACGCGGTTTTCGCCCTCGGCGATCTCGATGGCGCTGAGGCCGTTCTCCGCGGCGATCTGCGCAAGTTCCCGGATCTGCTTTATGTTCATACGCACCTCCGCAGGGCGATCGCCGCGTTGTGACCGCCGAATCCCAGAGAGACAGAGATGGCCGCTTCGGCCTGCGCCGCGCGCGCCTGACCCGGCACGTAGTCGAGGTCGCAGGCGGGGTCCGGCTCCTGAAGATGGATGGTGGGGAAGATCGTGCCGCGCGCAAGCGCCAGCGCGCAGGCGACGCACTCGAACGCGCCCGCCGCGCCCAGCATGTGGCCGGTCATCGACTTGGTGGAGCTGACCATGGCGGCGCGGGCCTTTTCCTCGCCCAGCGCCTTTTTGATGGCCAGCGTTTCGGAAGAATCGTTGAGCGGCGTGCCGGTGCCGTGGGCGTTGATGTAGAGGAGCCCTTCGGGGCTGCCGGCCTCTTCATACGCCAGGCGGATGGCGCGCGCGCCGCCCTCGGCCTCCGGGTCGGGCGCGGTGATGTGGTGGGCGTCGCAGGTGTTGCCATAGCCGCACATTTCCGCGTAGATGTGCGCGCCGCGCGCGACGGCGTGGTCGTAGTTTTCCAGCACGACGACGGCCGCGCCCTCGCCGAGCACGAAGCCGGCGCGCCGCCTGTCAAAGGGCAGGGAGGCGGCCTCGGGGTCGGTGGCCTCGGTCAGCGCCTTGCAGTTGGCAAAGCCGCCGATGGCCAGCGGGTTGACGGTGGCTTCGCTGCCGCCGGCGAGGATGGCGTCGGCATAGCCGTAGCGGATGGCGTGGAAGGCCTCGCCGATGGTGTTGGTGGAGGTGGCGCAGGCCGTGACCACGGGCAGGCTCGGCCCCTTGCAGCCGTAGCGGATGGCGATGTTGCCCGCGGCGATGTTGCCGATCATCATGGGGATGAACAAGGGCGAGATGCGGCTGGGACCGCGATCGAAGAGCTTTTTGCACTCGGCCATGAAGGTGTTCATGCCGCCGATGCCGCTGCCCACGTAGACGCCGAGGCGCTCCGGGGCGACGGCGCCGACGATGCCGCTGTCGTCCACGGCCTGCTGCGCGGCGGCCATGGCGTACTGCGTGAACAGGTCCATGCGCCGCGTGTCGCCGCGGGAGATGCCAAAGGCCTCGGGGTCGAAATCCTTGACCTCGGCGGCCACGGAGATCTTCGTCTCCGAGGGGTCGAAGCGGGTGATCCTGCCCACGCCGCACACGCCGTCGCGCAGGTTGGCGTAGACCGTCTCTATATCCTGACCGACGGGCGAGATGACGCCCAGACCGGTGATGGCCACTCTGTTCATTGTTTTCCTCCTGAGGGGCGCTTTGCCGGGGCAGAGCGCTCAGATGTACATGCCGCCGTCCACCTTGAGGACGCAGCCGGTGATGTAGCTGGCGGCGTCGCTTGCGAGGAAGGAAACGGCGTTTGCCACGTCCTCCGGCTTGCCGATGCGACCCATGGGCACGGCGGCAAGGCCCTTTTGCAGGGCGGCCTCGTTCATGCCGGCGGTCATGTCGGTCTGAATGAAGCCCGGGGCCACGGCGTTGACGGTGATGCCGCGCGAGGCGACCTCGCGGGCGATGGTCTTGGTCAGGCCGATGAGCCCCGCCTTGCTGGAGGCGTAGTTCGCCTGCCCGGGGTTGCCCATCATCCCCGAAACGGAGGTGATGTTGACAATGCTCCCGGCGCGGCGGCGGATGAAGAGCGGAAGACAGGCGCGGATCATGTGGAACGCGCCGGTGAGGTTGACGTCCAGCACGGCGCGGAAGTCCTCGCTGGACATGCGCATGGCCAGGCCGTCGCGCACGATGCCGGCGTTGTTGACAAGCACCGCGATGGGGCCGAGCTGCGCCTCCACTTCCTTGACCGCCGCTTCGGCGGCCGCGCCGTCGGCGACGTTGCACTGGATGGCGAGAGCGCGGCTGCCGGCCTTTTCAAGCAGCGCGACCGTCTCGTCCGCCGCTTCCTTGCGTCCGGCGTAGAGGATGGCCACGTCGCAGCCGTCCTGTGCGAGTTTCAGGGCAATGGCGCGGCCAATGCCGCGGCTGCCGCCGGTGACGAGGG
>CALVVS010000103.1 GCA_944363925.1 uncultured Bacilli bacterium
GAAGTCGGCGAAGAGGGCTTCACCCCCGAAGAAAAGGAAGAGTACGACAAGCTGCGCAAGATGTTGTGTTGATTTGAATTTCAATTGACAAAAGATACGACCGAACTCGCGTTCGGTCGTATTTTTATTTCAAAGACAAAAAGCCCATCACAAATGCGTCGGGAAAGATGAATTGTTTTTCGCCGACGGCGAACTTGACTTTCAAATACTTTTTATCCACACCGATCCAAGTGATCGTGCCGTCGCCGAACTTCTTGTGCGTGACGCCGTCGCCGGCTTTCACATTGGCAAGGACCGTCTCCCATATGTCTTTGCCTTGCTCATTTTCGTCTTTATCGTCCGCCTTTGCCGTCGCTTGACGCTCAATGACGCTGTCGTCAAGATATGCCCCGGGCAACAAGGCCTTCTCAAAATCCGTCAATGTCGCTTGTTGTTTGGAATACAACGCGTCGTACTCTTCGCGCCTGAGCACTGTATCCCAGCCGCCGACCGCTTCGCCTGCATGCTTGTCGATGCCGGTATAGGACAAACTTGAATTTTCGTATTTGCGGAAGCCGAAGATGCCTTGATTCATCTTTTCGGGGTCAAAGAGCCCTATCGAACACAACGTCTCAAAATCTTTGACCGTAAGCCCGGTCACTTTGTAGAACAATTCCGGCTCGATTTGCGTGATCACGTCCTTGATCGTCTGCTCGCGGAAGTCGGTCAAATACATGAACGCCGGAATGCGCGCGGCGAGTTTGAGCAAATTTTCCTGCACTTGTTTGCGCAAAGATTTGATCTCTTTTTCTTCGGCGGACACCTCTTTCGGAGTCTTTTTGCCGTCGCCCTCTTTTTTGATCTTTTTGATTTTTTCCGAACGGTTGATGATGGTCTGTATCTCCGCGTTCAAAGAACGGAACCCCTCTATCCGCATGAGCGCGTCCATTGCCTCTTGATTGTTTTGCAGCTTTTTCAAGGTGTCGTTGTCGACATGGACAAGGAGCGCGGTTTGCCAACGCTTGGCGAGCAGAGTCGCCGACGTGCCGGCATATGTGATGTCGAGGATATCTTGCGCGTCGATGCGGTTCATCGACGCTCCGTCGAACGCGAGCACGGGCAAAAATGAAATGAAGTCCGCGACCTTTTGCTCGGGAGAGGTGTCGTCCACCTTCAAGCGGCACGAGTAGTCGGCGATTTGATGCAGTGCGCGCTCCAATGCAAAATCGAAGATGTAGCACTCTTGCTTGATGACCTCTTTGTCGCCTTTGTAGTTGACGATCTCCCAAGGCGACTGCACGCGGAACGCCGTCTGAAAGTACGTTTCGGGCGATTTTAAGTTGCGCAGCATGAACACGCCCGCCCAGGGACGGACGGTAACGCC
Organism: uncultured Bacilli bacterium; assembly: GCA_944363925.1. GTDB lineage: Bacteria > Bacillota_I > Bacilli_A > RF39 > UBA660 > Coprosoma. The sequence continues at coordinate 1,364 of CALVVS010000103.1, forward strand.
TGTGGTGAGTTTGCCGCAAGAGAGCGTGATCGTCTTTGTCTTGAGCGGATCGCCCATGGCGTTCAAGACGGGGCGCAACGCGTCCAAGCCTATGCCCGCCTTTGTGCCGGCGCATACGACGATCTTGTAGTCGTCAAAGAAGCTGTTTTGCTTTTGTTTGAGCAAGTTATACATCGCGTAGCAGCTCGCGACGTTGGGCAAGTACCAAAGCGTATGCGACAGTACGTTCAAAAGCGTGGTGTCGGAAAAAGGCATGGGCGGGCGTTCCGCGCCCAACTTCAATCCGTCCACGGGCATATAGTTGCCTTGAATCATTTTGAGCCACTTTTGAACATCTTCCTCATAGACGAAGCGCGCAGACTCGACTTTGCCCTTTTCGGCAACCTCGGCGCGGAAAAACTCGTTGATGTCGAACTCGTCGTAGCCCTCGTTGATCGCGATGTTTGCCGTAATGGAATCGGGCACCTTATAGGTGAGCATGACCATTTTAGGCAAAGCGGCGTATGGATTTTCGCCCAAAGCGCCGTCCCAATTCTCCTTTGCCGCCTGCTCGTCCGAATAGGTCCAATTGAACACTTGATCTTCCAAAAACTCGCCCGAATTGAGCGCGCGGAAGGGCGTGCCGGAAAGATAGAGATAGTGCCTCGACGTGATGGGCAAAAAACTTTCGTTGATCGCGTTGCCCGCCTCTTCGAGTTGATATTTTTCGAGGTCGAAGTCGTTGTCTTCTTCATCGAACTTTTCAAACAAATTTTTCGCGTTCTCGCGCCATGCGCCGAAGTGGTATTCGTCAAAGACGATGATGTCCCAATTGGTGGTGTGGATAAACTCGTTTTTCGCCTTGATCCCTCCGAGGTCGTTGGTGCCGAGCAAGTCTTGGAAAGAACCGAACACGACAATCGGCCTCGACTTGTCGCAAGCGTCGTATTGCTCGTTCAATTTCGCCTCGTCAAACTTTGCCTCTTTGTTGGAGACAAATTGCCAACCCTTGAAATGGACATGCCGCACAAGATCTTCTTGCCACGCCGACTCGACAGCAGGCTTGAACGTGAGCACAAGGATCTTTTTGAAGTCCATCGCCTTGCACAACTCATAGGTCGCGAAAGTCTTGCCGAAGCGCATTTTCGCGTTCCAAAGGAACTTGGGCGGATGCTCGGGATCGTCCTCTTTCGCTCGGTCGAAATATGCCTTGGTCATCTCGACGGCGGCTTTTTGCTCACCCCTCATCTCGAAGTCCCAATTGCGCTGCCCCTCGAACCGTGTTTCAGTGCGCAACTCTTCCACCGCCGTCAAGGCGTCCGTGAGCGTGCAGCGGAACCATTCGTTTCTGTCCTCACCTTCGTTGAGCTGCAAAAAGCCTTTGTGCCGCAGCAGCCTGTGCACGTCTTTGTCCGTAAAGCAAGTGCCGTCGGGACGCATCGCAGACTCTTTGAACAAGACCTTGAACTTGATCGCCGCGGCATGCAATTGCTCTTTTATGCGCGTCTCGACATCTCGATCGGTGTAGCCGATCTTGATGTAGCCGTCATGATCTTTGACATCGGGCAAAACGTAACCGTAAATCGTGGGCACGACCGCAGGACGGGTATGTAAAATTTCGGAAAGACTGATATTGTTTGCCATAGCTTACCCCTCGCTTTCATCGCACGATTGCTTTATGCTACTTTGAAACGCTTTCTCTATAACACCGGAAAACAATATGTATACGCCATATTTGGCATTATATTCAGTTTGTTTGATGTCTTTATCGTTAACTTCGTAATTTTTCATTTCTGCAAATAAATAGGAGTTGAAGCAATCTTTTAATAGCTTCACTCTCTTTTCTATGTCTAGCATATTAATTTTCTCAAAATCGCATTTAACATCTGTATGCGCGATATACTTGTCTCTCGCCCGCTTTACATTTTCAATACTTTCGGGAAACTCTAATAATTTATCTTGTACATTCTCGTAACCATCCAAATACTTATCCATATGATCCCGCAATCTTTTTAATGAGTTGCTGTTATTGTGCGCATCTTCTAATATACAAACTATTTGGATAGCTTCCATTTGGAACATTCTAATTATAGCGTTAAACAAAGTAATACCTGGATAAAACATCATATCCGTGCCGAATTTGTGATAAAAATCTTGCCTTACACCAAGCTTTTTTAAGGTTTCAAGACTATAAATCGCATTTAGTATTAATTTGCGTACATGTTTTACGCTCTTTTCATACTCTTCTCTCTTATCTGCAATAATAGTAACTTCCATATCTATAACCTCACTCCATAGGCTTTATCATGCTTTCGATAAAGTCGATTTCTTCTTGCGTCAAGCCGTACTTCTTGTACAACTCTTCGTCCGTCCACGGCTTGGAAAAGTCTTGCAAGGGAACGAATTGGAAACTGTCTTTTGTGATATGTATGGATGTCAATGCTTGCAACAGCAAAAATCTGAAAAATTTTGTTTTGACATACGATTCCAAATTAAAAGCTGTCGAATACTCTGTAAAAGCCCCTAAAATTAAATATGTTTCAGTACATACCTCATTTTTATCCAATATTTGAAGGGAGGAAACGACTTGATATTTACCATCTGACGATGGCTTATTCCCACCAGACATCGCGTATGTTATTATAACCTTATACTTGTTTAACAACGATGCTTTATCTACAACTTTCGATAAAGGGTAATACCCTTTCCCTTCGCTTGAGAGCAGCATCACGTCATTATCAGATGTTTGATTTTCTGTTCCTCGCTCAAAACTCCGAATGGAAAAGTAGCTATATGACTGAACAATATCGCTTAAAATATTATCACCAAATTCGCGAACTTTTCTAATGATACCTATCGCAACATTATCTCTAACCAAGACGTTAAATTCGTTTAGATATCTATTTGAATGATTGGGTAAAGCGTAATTTGAAATATTTTGCACCTCACATTTCCCATGATAATCTTTTTCCCATAGGAAATAGCAAATGCCACCAGCTATATTAACGCCAGGGAAGCAATCTTCTGAATTTTTGAAATCTACCAAATGAGAAATCCTATCATCCTCAAGCATTTCTTGTCTAAATAAAGCCATGCCTTGCCCCTTCCCGTTTGTGTACCACCGTGCGGGAATAATCATTGAAATATATCTCGGATTTAACTTTTTATACTGCAAAACAAATAACTGATAGATTGATTTTGCGCTCGCAGCTTGACCGCCGTCGCTCAACTGATACGGTGGATTGCTTATAATGACATCGAATTTCATATTGAATATTTTCTCCGGCTCCAAGGTATGGATAATTTCGTAAGCGTGGGTTTCCTTATCGTTTCCGCGCTCCCATTGGTCTTTGGAAGCACCGCAAAACTTGCATTTGCCGTTCACCCAAGTGTGCTCCACCTTGCGGAAACGAATGTTCCCTTCGGCATTGTCAAAAAGCGACACGGAATATTTGAAGTTGGGATATTTGCTGCAATACAGGCTGCGCCGCGACAAAAGGCTGGTAAGCTCGGTGATCGCTATGCCAAACAATTGCTTGTGCATAATATGATCGATGCGCTTTTGCAAGTCGGGGATCTTGTCTTCCAGCCCCTTGATCAATCGCTTTGCAATTTCGCGCAAAAACACGCCCGTCTTGCAAGCCGGGTCGAGGAATGTCGTGCCCGGGTCCTCAAAAAGCTCTTGCGGCAAAAGATCGAGCATTTTGTTCACTACTTCGGGCGGCGTGAACACTTCGTCATTGCTCAAATTGGCAAGGCACGAAAGCACGTCGGGCGTATGGGCAGTCTTGCTTTTGTAGACCTTGTCGAAAAAGGTTTCAGCCATTTTCCTGCACCTTCCTGAAAAATATTGGGGGATATTCGCAAATCGGATCCGCCATCAGTTCTCCCGTCACGGGATTTACGGACAAATAGTCGTAAACTTCGTCTTTGAACATGCTGGCTTGCCCTGCCTTGGGGTTGTCGCCAACCTTCAGCATGACATCCAGCCGAAAATCGCGCCGCTTGAGCTTTGCGCCGAGCAAACTCCATTCGGGGAAAATGATCGGCTTGTCCGTGTCATTTTGCTTTTCGTCGACACACATCAAGGTCAAGGCATTGCCGCAAAGTATGTTTTTCGAGAGGATATACCGCACCGCTTCGCGCGTTTCGTCGTTCGCCTCTTTTTTGCAGACGGCGGTGTACTCCTTGTCCCATAGGGTGAACAGCCTTTTGCGGCACTCTTCCGCATTGTCCGCCAAAAGCTCCACGCCGTAAATGCTCGCTGCGGCAAGCACCGCATACCGCTCGTAATCGTAGGGGTTGGACTTGTAAAGTTTTTTGACTTTGGAAAGTTTTCGAGTAAGGATCTCGGCAAGAAAATTTCCGTTCCCGCATGCCGGCTCGAGGAAGCGGCTGTCTATGCGGTCGCACTCGTCTTTGACGAGGTCGCACATCGCCTTGACTTCGCGCTCCGCCGTGAATACCTCTCCATGATCGCGTATCCTTGCCTTTGATTTTGTCTGCGATTTCATACCTCTCCTTGCAATGTCGAAAACGTACATTGATTGTCATGCAATATGGCAGCATCGCAAAAATTTGACCGATGCGACATAAGTGTCACATCGGTCAAGATCCTTGAAAAATAAGGAAAAATTCTATTGCGCTATGCGCGCCTTTTTGGTATAATGATTATGAAAAGGTGCAGCGAACATGACATTCGCTGTACATTTATTTTTGCAACATTTTCCCCAATTTGTTCATCATCGCCCTCTTGTGTTCGAGCATGGAATGCGCGTAGCGGTTGAGCGTGATCGTCGGGTTTTTGTGCCCGAGGATCTCCGAGAGCGTCTTGACGTCCATGCCGCACTCGAGCGCGCGCGTCGCGAAAGTGTGGCGAAGCGAATGAAAGCCCTTGTGCGGAATGTTCAATCTCTTGAGCAACAGCGCAAAAGTCCTTTGATAGGACCTGACTGAGATGTGTCTGCCGCACCCCGAGACGACGAACTCGCAATTGCTGCGTCTCTTCACCTCTTTGAGCAAGGGCATGATCTGCTTGGGCAAAGGGATGACCCTCACCGACGACGCGCTTTTGGGCGACTCAAACACCACGCCGCCCTTGGCGTCGTGACACGACTTGCTGACGTACAACAAGCCGCGCTTGAAGTCGATGTCGCTCCATTTGAGCGCGATCAACTCGCCGATCCGCAAACCGCTGTACAGGCACAAAAGCACGCCGGTCAACCTGTCTTTGCGCTTTGCCGCGGCTTCGATGCGCCTCTGTTCGGCTTGCGTAAAGCATTGCACGCGCCTCTCTTCCACCCTCGGACGGACGATCTTGTCGCCGATGTATCGGTCGGTCACTCCGAGCAAGTACGCCCTCTTGAGCGCGCCTTGCATCACGCTGATGATGTTGTTGACGGTGCCGGGCGACAGCGTCCTCTCTCTCGTCGTCAACGCCGCGACAAAATTTTGCAATTTGATCGCGGACAGCTCTTGCAACTCCTCGCCGCCCAAAATGCGCGCGATGTGCGTCCTCACCGCAACGAGATATCTCTTGTATGTCCTGGATTTCATAGACGGGCGCACGAAGTCCTCGAGCCAAACATCGAGCCATTGTTTGAATTTCATAAAATTCCTCCTTTGCGTATTTACTTACATCATACGCCGTGCGCCCACAATAGTCCGCAAAAAAAGAAGCGCGCCGATCGGCGCGCTTGCGAGTGCTGTTTTGTGTTTTGGCTCTATGCGTTTATCTCTTTGCGGTGAAAAGCATAAATCCCAGCGAAAAGAAAAAGTTCTCTTCGTGGAAGGCGTCCTCGAGGTCGTTGTAGTTTTGGTCGATCCACTTTTGCGCGAGGCGGTAGCTGTCGTTGTCCGGCTGCGTGGTCGAGAGGATGCGGTAATCTTGCTTTATGATGGAAAAATAGGTGTCGAACAGCGCTTGGCGCTCGTCGTAATCCATGCCGAGCGTGTCGAGCCCGCATTTGACGAGATCGACGTCGCGAAAGCCTGCTCTTTTGAGCAA
>CALVVS010000104.1 GCA_944363925.1 uncultured Bacilli bacterium
CTGTTCCCTATTCTGTGGCTGGTGCTTGCGTCCTTTTCAAAAACGGGTTCCATTTACTCGTTCGACGGCTTCTTCCCTACTGAGTTCAGCTTCGACAGCTTTGTAAGACTGTTTACAGATACCGACCTGTATAATTACCCGCGTTGGTTCTTAAATACGCTGTTTATATCGCTCATGAGCAGCCTTATAGGTACTACGCTCACTATCCTTACGGCGTACGTCATGTCGCGCTTCCGCTTCAAGTCGCGCAAGACTATGATGAAGATGACTCTCATTTTAGGTATGTTCCCCTCGTTCATGACTATGACAGCGGTATACCTTATGATGACGCAGTTCAACCTTATCAACCAGCAATGGGGATTGATACTCATTTATTCGGCGGGTGCACCCATGGGGTATCTCACGCAGAAAGGCTTTTTCGATACCGTCCCGTCCTCTATAGATGAGGCGGCGAGAATAGATGGAGCGTCCAACTTCAGAATTTTCATTAAGATAACCTTGCCTCTTGCTGCACCGATGATCGTATATACGCTGCTTTCATCCTTCGTGTGGCCGTGGAGCGACTTCATTCTTCCACAGCTTTTGTTGAAGAATAAGGACTTATACACGGTTGCCGTAGGACTTATGTCGCTCGACGACACGGAATTCTCCCGATTTGCGGCAGGCTCGGTGTTCATCGCCGTGCCCATCGTAATATTCTACTTCGCTCTGTCGAAGTTCCTTATAAGCGGACTTTCCGCAGGCGCTGTAAAACAATAATAATGGGGGCTAAATTCGAATGGCAAATTTAAGTTTAAAGCACATATACAAAGTTTATCCCAACGGCACAAAGGCGGTAAACGATTTCAATATGCAGATAAGCGATAAGGAATTTATCGTATTTGTAGGTCCTTCGGGCTGCGGCAAGTCTACAATGCTCCGTATGATAGCCGGGCTTGAGGAAATAACTGCCGGCGAGCTTCGCATCGGCGACGTGGTCGTAAACGATATGGAACCCAAAGACAGGGATATAGCAATGGTGTTCCAGAACTATGCGCTCTACCCGCATATGAATATCTACGAAAACATAGCGTTCGGACTTCGGATGCGCAAGGTTCCCGATATAAAGAGGGATAAGAATGGCAAGCCCGTTTTAAATAAAAATGGCGAACCTATAACCGTTATGCGACATTTAAATAAGGCTGAACTTGACGAAAAGGTGTACGGTGCGGCTGAAATTCTGGGTATAACCGACTATTTAAGGAAAAAACCCAAGGAGATGTCGGGCGGTCAGCGCCAGCGTGTAGCTCTCGGCCGCGCCATAGTGCGCGAACCAAAGGTAATGCTTTTGGACGAACCGCTTTCAAACCTCGACGCAAAGCTCCGCACTCAGATGAGGAGCGAGATAGTAAAGCTGCACAATAAATTGCAGACGACTTTCATCTATGTCACGCACGATCAGGTGGAGGCGATGACTATGGGCACGCGCATAGTCGTCATGCGCGACGGCTTTGTGCAGCAGATAGATACGCCCAAGAACCTCTATCAGAACCCTGCAAATAAATTCGTGGCCGGCTTTATCGGCACGCCGCAGATGAATTTCTTTGAGGGCACTTTAAAAAAGGTGGGCGACGAAGTTGAAATCAGGCTCAATTCGTCCGATTCACTCATAAAAATCCCGTACGGAATGCTCGTAAAGGTAATGCCGCAGTATCTCGACGGAAAAACGCCCGTGTACATAGGTCTTCGCGCAGACGATATAACCATCGCTCCCGACGAGGTTAAGAACAGCAAGACTACCGTAAAGGTCAAGATTTCGCACACCGAAGAACTGGGAACCGAAACGCTCGTCTACGGCGATATAGATATGACGCGCGATACCTTTGGCGAATCTCCCACGCAGATAATATTAAAGGCGGCAGGTTTTAAGAACTTCCAGAGCGGCGACATAGTGGATGCGGCGCTCAATATGGATAACCTTCACCTGTTCGACATGGATACAGAGGAGAGCATTCTCCCCAGAATACCCAAATACGACTATCTGGAATGTACTGTAAGCGGCAGCGTATTGACTGCTGCGGGCGTGAGCATACCTCTGCCCGATGCCATAAAGTGTGCGGACGGCGAGTATGAACTGTTGCTCCCCACCGACGCCATAATCGTAGGCGGAGATATTGATGCCGAAGTGCTTTCGTGCGAGCAGATCGACGACAAGTCGCACTCTATGCTGTCTTTCGGCAATAGTCAGATTTTTGCTCTTATAGATGAAAAGCAGGGCGAAAAAATCAAAATTTCTATCGATTTAAAGAAGATAACGCTGCGCAAGGACGGGCAGAATATCGTTTCGCCCATGCCGCTTGTAAACAGCATAACGGGCACCTTTGCCATGGATAAGGTAAAGGCGCAGACGCCCGACGGCAAGACGAAAAAGGTTACTGAATATTCTTTCGTTATTGGCGGCCAAAAGTTCGCCGCACCCAAAGATGTTGCACAGAAGATGTTTGCCGCCCTTTCGGGCAGAAAGGTGTTCAACACAACATTCAAATACCAGTTTACGCCCTACGATTTTGCAGTTTCGCAGAGCGGCTTGCCCGCAGAGGTGGTATGTATGCTCGATTACGGGCGCGAAAAGTTTGTAAAATGCAATGTCTGCGGAAACGATTTTTATGTGCTTGCAGACCGCTCATATTCGGGAAACATATACCTTGCCCCCGACTTCGAGAAGATAGGCGTCACCGAAATGAGCAGAGAAATAAAGATTGTGTAAGTGTGTTGAATGAACAGAAGATTATTTTCAGAAGAATTGAAAAAAGAGCAGCTTGACGGCACGGATATAGTAGGGGCATATAATGCTATCTCATCGGTTGCAATGCGGTGCGCATTGAAGAACAAGCCAAATATGCCGCGGCATTGCGCTCATTATTTCTCCATAGAATACCTCATGGGACGCGGGTTTTATAATAACCTTATGGAACTCGGCGTCCTGCATGAGGCCTCTTCCATCCTCGCGGAAAAGGGCATAGACATAAACTCTTTTGAAGAGGTGGAGGACGCCGCTCTCGGCAACGGCGGTCTCGGCAGGCTCGCTGCATGTTTTCTCGATTCTGCCGCGGCTCTGGGGCTTCCGCTGTACGGCTACGGCATACGCTATAAGTACGGGCTGTTCAAGCAGGACTTCGAGAACGGTTTCCAGAAGGAACTTCCCGACGACTGGCAGCGCTTCGGTGATCCGTGGAGCATACGCAAAGATGATGAGAGTATGACTATATCTTTTGCGGATATGGTCGTAACTGCGGTGCCCTATGAAATGCCTGTGTTCGGTAAGCGCATAAATATCCTGCGCCTCTATCAGGCGGAGGGCAGCGTGGAGGCGGAGAAGATAAGCGAATATCTCTATCCCGCCGACGATACCGAAGAGGGAAAAATTCTGCGTCTTCGTCAGGAATACTTCTTTACGGCCGCTGCCTGCCGCGATATAGTGCAGAACTTCGTTCGCCTGCACGGTACAAACTTTAAAAATCTCGGCAAGTACAACACCATTCAGCTCAACGATACCCATCCCGTACTTGCAATAGCCGAACTCATACGCATAATGACTAGCGAATACGGAGTTAAGCTTAAAACCGCGCTTGACGCAGTTAAGGGCACATTCGCATATACCAACCATACTATTTTGCCTGAGGCATTGGAATGTTGGGATATGGGAATGATTGAGCGCATATTGCCAGAAATCGCACAGATAATCTCAAAAATCGATGCTGCCGCCAGCATTGAACGCGAAAAGGCCGGCTATTCTGCCGCCGAAATTGAAGAGACAGCCGTAATCAGAGGGGACAAAGCGCATATGGCGAACCTCGCCGTGTATGCCTCAAAATCTGTAAACGGCGTTGCAAAACTGCATACCGAAATCATAGAGCGGGATGTGTTCCCGACGGAGTATAAATACCACCCCGAAAAATTTTCAAACAAGACGAACGGCGTCACCCAGCGCAGATGGCTCATGCTCTGCAACGGAGAACTCTGTTCTCTCATCGATAAGACGATAGGGCGTGAGTGGCGCAATGATTTTACTGGTATTTTTGCCTTAAAGGAGAGCATTGGCGATATTGCCGAAAAGTTCATAGTCGTAAAGGGTAAAAAGAAAAAGCAACTTTTCGACTATATCAGGGCGGCGGAGGGAATAGATATTCCCGATGATATGATACTGTATGCGCATGTCAAACGACTGCACGAATACAAGCGCCAGCTCATGACGGCGTTCGCCATACTCGAAATCTATAATAAGTTGAAGAGGGGCGAACTCAAAGATTTTCAGCCGTCCGTCTTTCTGTTCGGCGCAAAGAGCGCTCCGTCATACAGGCGTGCCAAAGCTATAATCAAGTTCATAAACTGTATAGCCGAAAATGTAAACGCCGACGAACAGACGAGCGGACTTTTAAAAGTTGTCTTTGTGCGCAACTACAACGTGTCGTATGCCGAAAAGATAGTGGCAGCCGCAGATGTCTCTCTGCAAGTGTCTACCGCAGGGTTCGAGGCGTCGGGCACAGGCAACATGAAGTTTATGATGAACGGAGCCGCCACCTGCGGAACGCTCGACGGGGCAAATATCGAAATCGTCGACTACGCTGGCGAGGGTAATAACTATATCTTCGGCGCAACGGCGGAAGAAATAAAGTCGCTCTCCTCCGGCGGTTATTCGCCGCAGAAAATTTATGACGAGGACGAGGAACTTCACGCGGTGGTCGATACGCTTATAGACGGCACTTTCGATGATTGCGGCACGGGCGACTTTGCCGACCTTTACGACAGCCTATTAAAGGGCGAAAGACCGGACTATTACTTCGTTCTCTATGATTTGAACAGCTATGTTGAAACGCTTTTAACGATAAACGAAGATTACAAAAACAGGGTTGAGTTTGCAAAAAAGCAGCTTAGCAACACGGCAAATTCCGCGTATTTCTCTTCCGATAGGACGATAAAAGAGTATGCGCGCGATATATGGAAAATTTGATTTAAGTCAAGCCCACCCGCTTTTGCGGGTGGGCTTGACTATATAACCTCATAAGCGAGCTTGCCGTCAAAATCCTTAATCTCATATTTAAGTGCTAATTTATGGGAATAATCTCGTAGATCTTTGACTTTTCTCGTAAAAATGGTTATAATTTATGAGAAAAGAAAATGTTTGGGAGATAAAACTATGCGCGCTTTCGACTATGTTGCCCTTAAAAATCAAAAATGGGATTCAGAAACGGTCGCTTATATTGCCGCAATTCATGAGGCGAAGGGTAAGCAAGACCTGTATATTCGGCAAAAGCCGCAAGAGCTTGAAAAGCTCGTAGAGATTGCAAAGATACAAAGCACCGAAACATCGAACGAGATTGAGGGTATCCGCACCACGAATACAAGGTTGAAACAGCTCTTATCCGATAAGACGACGCCCCGGACGCGTGACGAGGAAGAAATCGCGGGATATAGGGACGTTCTGAATGTGATACACGAAAATTACGAATACATCCCCGTTACGGCAAACTACATTTTGCAGTTGCATAAAATTCTTTACAGCCATTCGGGGAAGAGTATCGGCGGAAAGTTTAAGAATGTGCAGAACTATATCAACGCGACAGGCGACGACGGGAAGGAATACACTATTTTTACGCCGCTTGCTCCCTATGAAACGCCGATTGCTGTGGACGCCATCTGCGAGCAGTTCAACCTCGCTATTGCAGCGGGTGATGTCGATCCGCTCATTCTCATTCCGATTTTCATTCACGATTTTCTGTGTATCCACCCGTTCTCCGACGGCAACGGAAGGATGAGCAGATTGCTCACCACATTGCTCTTATATCGCTGCGATTATTCGGTTGGCAAATACATTTCTCTTGAAGCTAAAATCGCCAAAAATAAGGGGCTCTATTATGATGCTCTGTCCGCTGCGCAAATCGGCTGGCACGAGGGCAAAGACGACCCGACTCTGTTTATCAAATATCTTCTCGGCACGATTATTTCGGCATATAGGGACTTTGAGGCCAGGATGGAAATTGTTTCCGAAAAGCTGCCCGCAATCGACATGGTGCGAAAAGCCGTCCAAAGCTGTGTGGGCAAAATCACAAAATCGCAAATCCACGAACTTTGCCCTTCCTTAAGTGCAAGCTCTGTGGAAGTTGCGATTAAAAAGCTCGTTGCAAATAGCGAGCTGACTAAGCACGGGGCAGGCAGAAGTACCTTTTATATCCGCACAGACAAATTATAAAATAATATAATGATATAGCCCGCCGCGAGCAATCGCGGCGGGCTGTCACTATATCAGGAGATTTTATTGATTTTCGTCCACGTCGGAGAAATCGAAACATTCAACGGCGAGGCGCAAACCAAACTTGAAGCCGCGAACGTAGTAGCTTTCAGATATGAGCGCGTGGCGGTCGCCATAGAGGTCAACGAACTCGTCAAACAGCTTTAATTGCTCGCCCGTCAGCATCGGGCGCAGTTTGTTGTAAATAGCCGTTTCGCGTTGGTCAATGTCGGTGTACTCCTTTGTCCTCGGCGTGGTTATAACCTCGTCTGCGAGGTTGCCGCCAAAAAATGCCTTAATGATTTTGCTTTCCATAAGTCTAACTTCCTTTTCTATATTCAAAAAAGTACGGTTTTAGGCAAGCGGTATTCTCTTATAAAATTAAATTTTTTGTTATTATGTAAGGCAAATTTTGTTTGTCGCACGCTGTCGCATAAATTTTTGCGACCCCCAAAAATGGCGTATTTTGAGCGATTTTTGCTTAAAAACAGCTCAAAATCGAGGTGTATTTTCAGCCCCTTGTCCCTTCAAGTCCAACAAGCGGAGCCATTCCGGTGATAATGGCGACGAGGATCCACCTGTTCCCATTCCGAACACAGAAG
>CALVVS010000105.1 GCA_944363925.1 uncultured Bacilli bacterium
AAAAAAGATGACAAAAAACAGCACTGCGGCCAAAAATGCCGCCACGGTGAAAAAGATGGTAAAACCGCGCAGCACCTTGCACGAATTCAGCTTTTTTTGGGCGTGCGCCGCCTTGGCGCAGGCGGCGTTGTACTTGGAAACGAGCGAGGCGTTCTGCTTGGCACTGACGCCCGCCTGTTTGACAAGGGCGTCAAAGTAGTCCGCCGCGTTCTGTTTGACCTTTTCGCGCAGGGTATCGGTATAATATTCGAGCGGTTCGTAATCGGCAAGCGTATCCATCGGCTATTCTCTCTCTTTTTGGTGTGGAAAGAAGCCCTCGCCCCGCATCCGGGCGGCTCCCTTCTTCTCTTTGATATAGAAGGCGCGGCCCCTTGGAAGCGGCACTTCCTTCCCTTCTATTGTACCCTATCCGTGCCCCTTTCGTCAAGAAAATACAGAAAATTCTTTGGCGAAACGTTCTTTCACCCGTTTCCGCCGCCCTCCGCACTATTCTATGCCCCTCGCCGCCCGTTCATGCCCCGCCGCCCTATTTATGCCCCTCTCCCCGCCCGTTCATGCCCCCGCGCCGAAACGAACAGAGCAAAACGGCCGCGCATGAAAAAGCCCGCGCCAGGAGCGCGGGCTTTCCCTCATATTCTGCCGCAGGGCGGCTTTGGGTCACTGTTTTTTGGTCATGCGCATCGCCGCGGCGATACCCGCACACAGCACGGATACAACCAGGGTGACGACGAAGAAGATCCATGCGCCGTCGAGGGCGTTGTTGTCGATGGCGGTCATGACGTTGGAGAGGAACAGCATCTCGGTGTTGAGCAGGATGCCGACCGTGACCGTGTAGAACACGAAGGGCACGAAGGCGCCGATACGGAAATCTTTGACGAGCACGACGGCGTTGCACACGATGCCGACGATGAGCATGGCGACGGCCGTATTATCGACGGGCGAATAGACGTTGCCGCCGCGCACCGTGTAGACGATGACCGTGACGATCGCCAAGGCCATGGCGGCGAGGGAGAAGTACCAGCCGGCAGCTTTACTCTGCAAAAATCCCTTCATATCAGTTATCCTCCTTCTTCTTTCCGAATGCGTGCACGATGGTCATGATGCCCGCGCCCGCGACGACGACCGCCGAAACGATGGTCATGGTCAGCAGCGTCACCTCGTACCAGGTCATGATGGGCACGATCTTGGTGGTGGAGGTGAGGCCGTTCATCGCCGCGCTGTTGGCAAAGTTGTACAGGATGCGGTGCGCCGATTCGCGCATGTTCTCCAAGAGTTTGGCGTCCGTCTTCGCCTGTTCGACGACGAGGGTGTAGAAGGTGTTGCCGGAGGTGCAGAACATGTTGGTGCCCGCTTCATACGCCAGCTGCGGCTCCATCAGCCCGGTGGGGTTCTGGCCGAAGTCCGTCGTCACGTTGCCCGTGAAGCCCCATTCGCCTTCCATCACCTCTTTCCACAGCTTGGAATGGTGGCCCGTCCAGGTGACGCCCAGGCGGTTGAAGCCGCCCATGACGCCCGCGCAGGCGGGGTCGTCTTCGCCGGTGGTCTCAAAGGCGTATTCAAAGGCGCGCAGGTAGATCTCGCGGATGGCCTGTTCGTTGGAGAAGGTGCACACGCCGATGCGGTTGGTCTCCTGATCGTTGAGGAAGAAGTGCTTGAAGTACGGGATGGTGCCCTTCGACATGGCGCCGTGCACCTCTGCCTCGCCCAGTTTGCCGGCGATGAAGCCGTCTTCCGAATAATATTCGAAGTTGCGGCCGGCATACGGGGTGCGGTGGGTATTCGCCGCGGGGCCGTACCAGCCGACGCCGCCGCCCCACAGGCCCTCTTCGCCGAAGGAGACGCCGATCTCGTACAGCAGCTCTACGTTCCAGGTGCCTGCAAACACCGTTTCGGTCGGGTAGGCGACCATCACCTCGTCGGTGACTTCTGCCTCGGCGCTGTAATCGTCATACTTCACTTTATAGTGCGACTTCGTCCATGCGGCGGGGCCGTCGACGGCGGTAGACGCGTTCAGGCCGACGCTGGGGATCGCCTCGCGCCCCTGCTTGGTGAAGCGGGCGAGGTCGTCGATGGAGAGCTGGCTCAACAGCGCTTCCCAGGCGGGGTCGTCGTAGCTTTGGCCGATCATCATCGCCACGGTGTACTGCCCGGGCGTTTCCAGCGTCACGTCGGAGACGGCGATGCCGGAGATGTCGGAAGAGCCCTTCTCATAGGCGGCGGGCTTGTTGGCAGCGCCCGTGTTGACGCCGTCGTACAGGGCGTTCATGTCGCTGAGCATATCGGCGGTGGCGGTGAAGTTCGCCATCGTCTGCGGCCAGGTGCCGCTCCAATCGCTCCTCGACAGGTACACGACTTCGTCTGCCGTGCCGCCGAGGTAGTAGTTGAGATCCGTCTCTTCAAACTGGTTGGTCACCTTTTTGTTGGTGACGGCGAGAGAATACTCTTCGGGGTCGAACTCCGCCTTGGTCGCCTTGGCTGCCTTGTCGGCGTCGCCTGCGGCGGTCATGCCGTCCGCCACGGTATAGCCCTTGGCGGCGAGGATGTTGTTGAGCGCCTCGTGCGCGCCGTTGCCGATGGCGAAGTAATAGTCGCCCTCGTCCATGATATACGTCTTATACTCTTCGTAATCGTACGAGGCGATGTCCGCAAGGTCGACGACGATAATCACCTTTTCCGACTTTCCTTCCGCCAGCACATCCGTCTTAGCGAAGCCGCACAGCTGCACGGCAGATTTTTCCACCCCGCCCGCGGTGTAAGGGGCCTGGGCGTACACTTCCACCACGTCTTTGCCCGCCATGCCGGAGGTGTTGGTGACGTTGACCGTAACGGTCGCCGTCTTGGCGGCCCAGTCTACGTCTACGCCTTCCAGCGTCTGGGTGAAGTTTGCATACGAGAGGCCGAAGCCGAAGGGGAACTGCACTTCTTCTGCGTAGTTCCAATCCCCCGCCGAAGCCCACGCGCCCGCAGCGGAAGCGGCGTTGCCGCGGCCGAGCACCGCGTCTTCATAGCGGGTCTCGTAATAGCGGTAGCCGACATAGATGCCCTCGTTGTACATCAGGTACTTGCGCGAGGTAGCATTGTTGACGGCGTCGGCATTGGCATAGGTGAAGTCGCCGAAGTTGGCCATGGCGGGAGAGGAGAAGGAGTCGTACGCGTATGTATCCGCCAGTTTGCCCGAAGGGTTGGTGCTGCCGACGAGGATATCGGTGACGGCGTCTAAGCCCACTTCGCCGGGGCCGCCGATGTACAGGCAGGCGTCGATATC
>CALVVS010000106.1 GCA_944363925.1 uncultured Bacilli bacterium
GATTCAGAGTCTCTGTACGCAGCAAGAATGTTCCCACGCAGATATTTGATAAACGGCGTGCAATCGTTTTTCCCATCGTGCCAGCCTTCGCTGCTTTTCTCCAACACATCATAATAGATGGACTTTGTCTTTTCTATCTTGCTTTCGATGCTGACATACCTGCCAACAACATATCCACAGCGATAGAGTAAAAGGGTGGTAAGCAACCGAGACATTCTGCCGTTACCGTCATTAAAAGGATGGATACATAGAAAATCATTTATGAATACCGGGATTAGGATCAATGCATCAATCTCGCAGGAATCCATCATTCGATTAAAGTTCTCGCAAATGCTGTCCATTGCCTTGGGAGTCTCATAAGGAGAAAGGGGAACGAATCGTACTGTCTGCGTACCGTCGCCATGTGTCTCAGCAATGATATTCTGTGTGTTTTTGAATCTGCCGCCAATAGACTTTTCGGAGTATTGATATAAGTCTCGGTGAAGCTGTAATATGATATTGGGTTGAATGGGAATATATTCATAGCTTTCATGAATGGTATTGAGCGCATCACGATAGCCCAGTATTTCCTCTTCATCCCGGTTTTTAGGCATGGTTTTTTTTTTTTTTTGCTGCCCAATACGAGTGTTGGTGGTAACGATACCCTCAATTCTATTGGATGCTTCGGTGCTTTGCACCTTTGCTATGTCGATGAGTTTCTCTAAAGCAGAGGGTTTTTGCTTCAAATATAGTTCCTGTCGTCCCTTAAACTCATGTATTTGTGCCACAAGCCCCACGATTTCCGAATCCCAATGAACGCTTGTCAGCTCATGATAATCAAAGTCCCTCATTCTCCTACCTCTCTTTCTTTCGCCTAATTATACGAATAATCTAGGCACAAGTCAATGTGGTAACAGGGCCGTTTCGCCTAATCATTTCTACATTATGGGCGAATATTTGAAAAACTATGCGAATGCTTTAATACTATTTTCTAAAAAAGACGAACGATTTACGATTGAACTTGCGTACCATCTTGGATGTTAGACAGTATGAAATGGCTATTTGACTGTAATCCCCGGCTCTCGTTCCTTGCGATCTATCTCCATCTCTCGCCATGCTTCTTTTCGCGCAATCTCAACTGCCCGCTCTGCAATATCTGCGCACATCCACGCGTCTCGGCGCATTGTTTTTAGCTCGGTAGAGGTCCTGCTCATTTGCTCCATGATTTCTGCCTCCCGCATGGGGGGGAAGTGTCTGCGCGTCGTCTTTCATTCATCAGCTCTTTTCTCTGAGAAGATAATTCCGTTTGCTCAAATTTCCCGAAAGCAACATATTACTTTAGTGTTGTGGCGCATCGAATGAACATTCATACAGTTCTATTTTGCCTCTCGAATTAACGGTGTATAGCACTATAACTTTTCTAACGACTTTATTGTTATAATTGCCAGACAGCTCCGGGATTGCATGTAATATGTCCTCAACATCCGAACGCTCTCCGATAAAAGCTTGTGTCGTTGCATCACACAGAATGATAAACTCATCGTAATGATTGATTTCTTCATCACAGTATTTGTGAATTTTCTCTATAAGTTGGTCTCTGAAACTACAATAAGCGTTTGTGATATTTTCTACCGGATACTGAATCGCAGGGCCTCCCAACGTTACAAAACGGCAATTTGCAGCAAAAGTCCGATGTTCTTTTGATGCATATTTCTGCATCTTAGTTACATCATCTCCACTATACCGAAAGATTTTGCCGCCTATTTCTTCGCTTTGGGTAGTAAAAGACGTAATTTCAATTCCTATGGTTTTTGTGCCATAGGACAATTCAAAATCAGGACGTTCATGCTTCTCAAACTTGTACTCTTTTAGTTCTTTGCGCAATTCCATATATGAAAAAAGTGAAATATACTCTTTCCTTTTTTTGTAATCTTCTTTTTTATTATAGATGCCTCTGGCCATGATTTCTCGTTTCATACAACCTAACAGATGATCATGGTCAGCTTTGGTCAACGTTGAACCCATAGTACATAGTGTAATTCTATTGTAAAGAACATAATTATCAGTCAAATACATACATGCAACTGCATCTTCCCAAGTGCATAGGTCAAATGTTTGGTTTGCAACGATCGCCTTTGCAAATGCCTCAAGGTTTTCTTCCCGCGTTTTTGAGCTGTCGTATTGAAATTGATTTGGTAGTAAAGCCAATTGCTCCGAATTTCTCTCCATTTGTCTGGTCACCTCGCAAGCCACAGCATAAATATGTCGTTACATAACATCTATCCGGTAGGTTCGCAATGCATTCCTCGATTTCAGTTTTAACCACTAGTTCCGCCGCCGTATACGAAACGTCGCACTCCATGTAGTCCACAAGCTTCTTCATGCAAAGCAGAAGCTGATGATCCGTCTGCTCTATCTGTTCCATCAGTTCGTCCAGCACGTTGTCGATTTGGCGCAGCATGAACTCTATAAAAGTATCGAAAAGAATCAAGGCTGTGCGGCGTCTTGGATTTTGCGCTGAGGGCATAGCCTTCCGCAGACATATATTCCCCCAATAGAGCCTTTATTTCGGCTCGTGCCGAAAGCATTTCCTCCCGTGACAACAGCCTGCAAAAATCAAGGTCAATATCTACGTCTCACTGAAAAAGCGAAGAACATCATGCAGGCGAAAGACCTTTTCCAATGTATCTCTGGGTACGGAAAGTTCTTTAGCTTTTTCCGCTAAAAACGCTTTGCTATATTTCTGCATTTTCGTCACCTCCTAACGTCCTGCGCCACAAGTCCCTCGGCACGGTCAAGTGCCATCGGCTGCTGAAATCCATGCTTTCCTTTGGTATGTCTTTCACCAAATACCTGGAACTGCTGCCCATGCGATTCTTGCAATGGTCTAAAAAAACATCGCTGATACCGAAATCGGCTTGAAACTGTTCTAGTATATATCCTGTCTTTTGATATAAAAAGGCTTTATCATATTCCGCAAGATACTCCTGCAATTTATTTTCATTCAGCAACGGAATAGCGGAAATACACTTTATCAGCTCTTCAAAGCCCATATTTTTCTCAAAGTCATTGATAGAATCAAGAACAGT
>CALVVS010000107.1 GCA_944363925.1 uncultured Bacilli bacterium
AGCCGCGATCCCTTCGCCTTCGTACAGCTCGGCATGCAGAACTTCTTCGCCGCCGACCGTGAACGTCACCTGATACAATTTTTCCAGCATCTGTTCGTATGCGGCAAAGTCGATGCCCTCTGCCGCCGCATCCGCGATCTCCGCCTCGGTCAGCGACTGATAGATCTCGCGCATCGCCTTGACGGCAGCGCCCTGTTCGGCGGGCGTTTCCGCCGCCGCAAGCGCCTGTGCCGCCGCCTGCAAAGAAGCATATTTTTCCGTATAGACCACATCGAACCGCGCTTCAAACGTCATTTCGGACGTGATCGCAAGCTCTGCCGTGTACTGTACATCGCCCGCAAACCAGCCCGCAAACACATACGACTTGATGCTATTGCCGGCAGGCGCTGCGGGTGTTTCGGGAGCCGCGGCCGTTTCGCCTTCGAACACCTCAACTTCCGAAACCGCTTCGTCACCGTTTACAAACGCGACGTTGTAGTAACGGCCGAGGAGTTTGCCATTTTCACTCGTGCGGGGATCGCTTTCGCCTTCGTCGGCAAAACGATATTTTACCCCATCAATAACGACGTCGCCTCGTGCAATATATGTATTATCCTGTACATATATTGTTCCAATTTCTGTTTCGATCCATTGATTTCTACAATATGTGATCCATATACCATTTGGATCAGAGGGTTCCCTGACATAAGTGTACGCCCATTCTATAAAATCGCTTGAACCACGATCATGGAAATCACCATGAGCAACCGAACCATCACTGTTAAAGTAGATCCAATAATTTGTAAAATGAGGCTGTGTTTGCGTCTTAATCATGATGTGCCCCGAAGCAGTTTGCCCTACTCGCACGCCCTCGGCTTCATTACCTGTTAAAAAGTAATAAATAGTATCTTCTATTTTAATCCACCCGGTATGCATAATGCCATCAACGAAATAACGCGTATGGTTATCTGCCCAGCCGGTCTGGCCGCCGACTACGCGGCCGTTATCAAATTCGAACCAGAACAGATCGCCATAGCCGTTGTCGATATTCTCTACACGGCCGTCCGCGGCGATGCCGCCTTCACCGAAGTAGTAAACATCTCCACCGATTTCCATCCACTGGTTTTCTACAGCCTTCCCTGCCGTGAAGTAGTAATACCTGCCTTCTTCATTCTGCACGAGGCCGCTGAAACCATACTCTTCCGGCAATACCGTATAGTGGCAGACGCCGCAGACGAGTTTTCCGTCAATATAGGCGAAGTCATGCCCTGTCGCGCAGGAGTTTTCGATGGTGTGAGAATCGAACCATACAGAAGAGCCGTCTTCCTGCAGATCGTACACGGTGATCTCAAACGTCGTATCGGTCGCATGCACGGACGTATACAGTGCGGTATAATCGCCGCTCGTCTTTGCGAAGTTGAATGCCGGATCATCGTAAATGCCATACCTGCCCGGCTCAGCCGCACCGACGATGAAGTAAACGGCGCCGTTTTCTTCATCCACCTGTCCGCCCGTCATAGGCTCGGTACGGGCATACGAATGGTCGTGCCCGGAGAATACGGCATCAAAGCCCACTTCGTCCACAAACGGCGGGATCATTTCATGCGCCGTATCGCTGCCGCCGGAAATATTGGTAAAGTACGGAGGCCTGTGCAGCGTGAGTACTTTCCAAATAGCGTTGCTGTTGGCGGCGTCTTCCCTGATCCAATCCATCGCCTCGTTCAACCCGTCTTCCGAATAGATATTGATGACCGCAACATACACGTTGCCGTACGTCACGGAATAATAATCTTTACCGGGAACAAAGTTCATCGCTGCGGGATATGCGCCATCGCTGCCCTCGTATTCATGGTTGCCGAATACCTGCACAAAGTCGATATCCGAAAGCGGCGAGAACAAGTTGAGGATATTGCTCCACAAGGCGTAGTTGCCGCCGTTATCGACGAAGTCACCTGTCTGCAGGGCAAAATCGTAATCGATGCCGCTGTTGATGATCGCATTGCAATATGCAACCGCGGAATTAAAAGCACCCTCCTCCTCGCTCTTGGTCTCCTGCGTGTCGCCGATGATAAAGAAGTTCGTATCGGCGCTGAATACAGAGGTCGAGAAAGTTTTAACGTCTGACCACGTTACACCGTCGCCTGCCACATACACATATTCGGTACCTTCTGCAAGCCCTGTGATCAGCACCTGATTGATATTGACGGCATAGGCGTTGGTGAAATCCATGAACAGGGTCTCGCCTTCTACCGTAGTGAACGCCGCCTCGACGTTTGCCTCGTAGTCTGCCTTCGTCGCATACTTGACAACGGCCTTCTCTTCTGCTGCAAGCGGATTGGAAAGCCATACGATGCGCTGTTCTGTGTTGCCGTTTGCCGTGGCAACGGCACGCACATATAAGGGTTCTGCCGAAGCATTGCCTTCCGCATCCACAGAACCTCCCGGAAGCACGCCGTATACGCGCTGACCGTAGGAATAACCGGCATCGGAGTACGCCGCGACCGTCTTATACCCTGCCGCGCTTACAAAGTCATCCGTAAAGACCTTGCCTTCCTCATCCGTCGTTCCGATGGTCTCCCCGTCTACGGTCACGGTCACGCCTGCGGCGACTCTGCCTGCCGCATCCGTCACATAAATGTATCCGCCTTCGGAGCCGACGATCATCGGGTCTGCTTCGATCATGTAATACGACAAGACTTCCAGTTCGCCTTCGGCATAGAAGCTGTTGACGACGCCATCTTGTACGCCTTCGGCATAAGCGACCGAAGAAGAATCGATGGAATAGGTGAGCACAGCCCCTTCCGGCAACGTTGCCGCGCAAGGGATCTTGAACTTAGCGATGACGCTGCTGCCTTCCACAATTTCTTCCGCCGTGCGCTCGATGGTGACGGTATAGATATTGTTGTTGA
>CALVVS010000108.1 GCA_944363925.1 uncultured Bacilli bacterium
ACATTTTCCAGGACGGCGATCCGGCGGGCCTTTCCGCACACCTGCCGCACAGTCGGAAGAGACGGCCGCCGCATGGCGCAGAGCATGCCCCGGGTCAGTTTAAAGCCCGTGATCTGCGTCAGCACGTCAAATTCCGCCGTATAGACAGGCACGCCCTTTATTCTGCCGCACCTTTCTACGACCTCCTTTGCCTCCCCTTCGATCTGCCTTTTCTCCACCAGACAGGACACCGGCTCATATCCTGCGTCCAGCGCCCGCTCGATGACCCGCGGGCTTTCCGCGATGAACAATCCTTTTTCCGGCTCATGCCGGTTCACCAGCTGATTCTCCGACAGGCGGGCATAGACGTCCAGTTCCGGCGTGTGGAAGTCTGTGATTTCTTTGATATTAAGAATTTTCATTTTCCTTTTGCAGTCTCCAAATATCAATATCAAAATAATTTCTTATTTTGTAACACAATTATAACACCTGCTTATATTTATGTCATTGATATATTGAAGCTGCTCATGGCCAGACAGATCAAAAGTTTAATCAAATACAGGATGTGGAATTGTTTCCACGTCAAAATTATCATTGCGATCTTTTTTTATATAAGGCATTAGAGTAACTTTTGCACGGATACGCATCTGATAAGTTCCAGGATTTCCCCATAGTACTTCCACTTCTTTTCCTTCTATTGCATAGTCCTCATCAATAGTGCAAATAGAAATCATCTCTCTGGTCTTAGCAGAAAGCATTCTATCAGAAGATGCTCCAATTAGCTTATCTCCATCATAAATAGCGTCCATATGGATAGTAGAACAATTATTTTTATAGTCATAATCTCCACCCATGTCCATATAATCTGCTCGCTTTTCCGGATCCATAACAGCTGCCTGAACCTTCAAAATATCTTCCTTGTTCCAAATCAAATGAACTGCTGTGTTATGATGACGCTGAGATTCCGCGACCAGTGCTTCTTTACCAGGAAAGTCATGATCAAATTTCACAAGATTTCCCCATCCACAGTCATAAGGACTGTGATATTGTAATTCACTGTCCCGAGGAAGACTTCCAGAAATTACAAATTGATCTCCAGGCATTCCAAAATTAATATTAAAATGTTCAGCCAGCTGGAAAATAGAACCTTCACAATGCTGATTTACATAACATAAACGTCCAATTTCCTGAATGCCATATTCTGCACCTATATCAAGAATTCTTTGATAAATGTCTGGCGCATCCTCAACATTTCCATGAATTTCATATGCTAGTGTGCCTGCCATACCGGTGCGCAGAATCAACACATTTTTCCCATCAACTTGAGCATCACAGACATACATAAATTTCAGATCATGAAGATCTTTTCTGCAGACATGTTCAACTACTTCCAAAGAGCGTTTTCCGCACATCTGAAATACAAAACGTTTTTCCCGAAGATTATCACATTCAAAATTGAAAGGGCTTCCCATCTGATGATTCATATATGCTGGATCAGGAATATTATAAGCTGTAAAATCTTCTTCCCCTGTACGAAGCACGATGCCATCCAAAAGAATTTTTCCATTATCATCGCAAAAAATTGTATGCCGCGCTTTTCCGATTGGAAACACTTTAAAAGTATTTACTGATGTACAGCTTAACAGCTGGAGAAAGTCACCACCATGTACTCTGTAAATATTAAAAGGATTTAAGCCTACATGAAGGGTACAGGAATCATAGTATGCCATTTCTTCCACATCCCAACGATCAAAAGCAAATGGATGAAGCTGCCATTTTCCATCGGAATCTGGCATCCATACACTTTCTGGACAAACAAATACTTTGTTTTTTGGAATTTGATTTGGCAGCAATGGACTGATTTTTACATCTGGTGTAATTTTAGTATTCATTTTTTCCTCCTATTGTGTTAATTATTTTATTAAGTTATAATTAACATAACATAGTAAATATAAAAACGGTTATAACGAACAAGGAATGGTTATGCTTAAAATGCATTATAAAGGGGATATTGTATGCGAATTGAACATATGCGCGAACTGATTGCTATTAAGAAACTTGGTAACTACTCAAAGGCTGCCAAAAGCCTTTTCATTACCCAGCCTGCCCTTAGCAGACATATTGCGGATATGGAAAAAGAACTGGGAATCAAACTTTTAGACCGCAATAAACATAATGTAGAACTAACAGAGGCAGGTGTAAAAGCTTATACTCAGTTCCAGCATATTGTACAGAATTATGATCTTTTACTGCAAGACATCAATGGATTAAAAACAGGTATTACTGGGACTCTTCGTCTGGGAATGCTATACTATACCATCAAACAAGACTTTCTTCCATCATTTCAAAATTTTTTACGCAGTATCCCAATGTAAAGTTTAAAAAATATTATTATCAGCCTCACGAGGTATTTTCTGCGCTAAAAGAAGATTTTATTGATATTGGAGTACTCCCTGGAAATATCACTTCTGGAAATATAGAACTGAGTTTTCAAGAATTTCGTAGAGATGGCATGGAAGTCATGATGTCAACAGAACATCCTCTGGCAGAAAAAACAGCTCTTACGTTGGAGGATTTGGCCGAAGAAGAATGTATTTATCTAAAGGATGACCCGATTACTAATCACTCCTATGAAAAAGCCCTGGCCCGCTGCGGTTTCACAGCCAGTAGAAAACGTTTCGTAGAAGATCTGGAAACTGTTCCTATTGCATTACAGGATAATCATGCAATATACATAAAAGCGAAAGGTTTTATCCTTCCAGGCTATGACCGCGAAATTGTGACCCGTCCTATTGATTCTAAATGTCTTTATGTACCAAAAGCCTACGCATATCGAACAAATAATTCAAATCCATTAATCACACTTTTTTTATCTTTGGCCAAATAAGACAAATCAACATTTTTCATTATCTACAACATTCATTAAATTTCAAACTTTTAAAAAATCTCAGCATAAAGAAAAATATTTTTCTTTTGCTGAGATTTTTATCTTTACTTATTTCATTAAATCAAAAGGTAACATTTCCCTGCAGCCAGACGATTCCCTTGAACCGGCGGCCGACCTCCGGCTCTCCCAGCAGATCCTTCTGGTTGATGCAGA
>CALVVS010000109.1 GCA_944363925.1 uncultured Bacilli bacterium
GTAAATCTCTTCCCCTGGCTTGGGAAATTCCTGTGTCATGCAAGTCCTCCTGAATCAATGGCCCATTTTCGCGGCAGCTCGGAACAGCCGCCCTCTGCCCGCTGCCCGGACGATTATTTTGTATTGTAGCACGGGGCAGGAGAATTTACAATGCTCCTTTTGGGGAGGAGTTTCCCCATAGATCCATCCACATCCTTCACGGTAAATGGCTGAATCATAGACAGCCGTCACCGCCCATCCGTGCGGTCATCTCCTCGATGCGCTCCAAAGGGAAGGGCGGCTGGGAAAGGGGACGCATAGCGATGGACATAAGCTTCATGGGATTGTCATCCGCCGCCACCCGATTGGAGCTCAGATGCCCGCACAGGCGGCAGCGATGAATGACGGCCCATTCTCCATTTTTGCGGACCCATACGCCGACCGGGTCCATGATGCCTCCGCAGCCGGCAGCCCGGTCCCCTGGCTCTATATCCAGATGAAGGCTGGAAAGGCAGTTGGGACAATGATTGCGGTGGCCGCTTCCGGCTCCTGCTGACACCACCGGGCGTCCGCAGACCTTGCAGGTAAAGCTGTCGCTGCAGTTGTGGGTTTTATACCAGCCTTTTTCATAAAGCCTTCGTTTATTTTCTCTGTTCATAATTGATTACTCCTTTAACTGTTCTGTCAAATGTTTTTTCAGTGCATCGCGGTATTTTTGTGTCAGCAGCAAATACTGCTGCCGCTCGTCTTCGGTCCATTCTTCCCAGATTTTGTTCTCTATTTCAAACAGGGGACGAACCTTTTCCTCCGCAAATACTTTCCCTTTCTCCGTAAGGCATACAATGGTGTTCCGCCCTCTGCCCTGGGTGAGACAGAGGATTCCATCTATTTCCAGCCTGCGGATTGCGGAATTGATGGTCTGGCGGCTGATACCGGTTAGACGGCTTATCTCGCTCTGAAGGCACTGGCCTTGTTTTTCACAGAGCACATATAAAATATTCTGCACACTGTCCGAGATACCTGCTGCTGCTGCCGCCTCGTGATAAAGCGAATTGATTTCTCCGGCCAGATGTGTGTAATTTTTTGCTGATAAATAGTGCATAGAGTCCCCCTTTTGTATGTTACGTTGTCCGATTTCGTACATTAAGTATTATATCCGATTTCGTACATATGTCAAGTGCAGTTTTGCAGGAGGTGTTCTGCTTCATGCACGCTTGTCCGCCGGGATATTTCATGCTATGATGGGATGTAACAGGCAGACGGCAGGTATGAGAAATTTAAATATTTTGGCCGCGCCGCTTTGGAAAATATAAAAAGCGCTGTCTGGTGAGAAGAAAATAATCCGGGATACCGGAAAAAGGAGAAATATATGAGGTTTGTCTGCAATAGGTGCAAGAGGGAGTACAGCGAGGAGGAGGCAGGCTGGCGCTGCAGCTGCGGGGGCTGCCTTTTTGCAGAGAGGCAGGTTCATTTCACTAAGGAGGATATAAGGACGGAGCGGCCCGGCATGTGGAGGTATGATGCGGCTTATCCGCTCAAATATGAGGATATCGCGGTGACATACGGCGAAGGGCTGACGCCGCTGGTGTCCTGCCCAAGCGGTCCCTGCAGGCTTCGGCTCAAGCTGGACTGTCTGATGCCCACGGGCTCATTCAAGGACAGGGGCACGGTGATGGTGGTCAATTATCTATTAAAAAGGGGCGCGGCGCGGATTGTGGAGGATTCTTCGGGAAATGCGGGCGCATCCGTGGCTGGATACTGTGCGCTGGGAAGGATTCCCTGCGATATTTTTGTGCCCGCTGGGAATTCGCGGGGAAAGCTCACACAGATTCGTGCCTATGGGGCGCACATTCATCCCATCACGGGGAGCCGGGAGGACGCAGCCCGGGCGGCCCAGGAATATGCAGAGGGGTACGCGGGACACAACTGGCATCCCATGTTTCTGGAGGGGACGAAGTCCCTCGCCTACGAGCTGTGGGAGCAGAACCATTTTAAGGCTCCGGAAAATATCGTGTGTGTGGCGGGAAATGGAAGCCAGGCGCTGGGAATCTTTTACGGCTTCCAGGTCCTGCTGGAGAACGGACAGGTGGAAAGGCTGCCGAGGCTCTTTGTGGTTCAGGCGGAAAACTGCAGTCCGATTTACCGGGAGTTTATGAGGGCGGCGGGAGAAGCGGCTGCTGCAAAGACCGTGGCAGAGGCGGGAGAAGCGGCTGCAAAGACCATGGCAGAGGGCATTGCCCTCCGCTCTCCCAATAAGGGAAGCGAGGTAGTGGAGGCAGTGCAGACTACGGGCGGACGTGTTCTGGCGGTCAGCGAGGAGGCCATCGGCCAGGCAGTGCGGGAGCTGGGGAAAATGGGATTTTACGCGGAGCCCACCTCTGCGGCGGCCTATGCGGGACTTTTGGAGCTGTTAAGGGACCGGACGCTGAACGAGCAGTCCGATGTGATTTTGATGATTTCCGGGAATGGACTGAAGGCGGGGGAGGAGATTGGAGAGGTGATTGGGTGAATACCGATATTAATATTTTGCGTTTTACCACAGAAAAGCAGACGTTTGACAGAAAAAGCGCAAGAATAGATGCGAAGGCGCTGGCGATTCTCCTTATTGCTTTTGCTAACGCGGACGGCGGTACAATAGCAATAGGAATTGAGGGCAAGGGGGAGATAACAGGAATTGATGGATATACCCAAAATATAAATGAGCTTCTTCGCGCGCCATTTGATTTTTGTGTTCCTACTGTTGCGGCAGATTCGCAGATAATAGAATGTACGGACAGGGAGGGAAAGCCAAACCATATTCTTTTGATGCATGTTTTTCCCAGCAGCCAGCTGCATGCAAACCAGGCGGATGAGGTATTTTATCGTGTAGGTGATAAGTCAAAAAAGATGAATTTTGAGCAGCGCATGCGCTTGCTGTATGCAAAGGGCGGCCGCTATTTTGAGGACCAGCCGGTTTATAATGCTACTGTAGATGATATAGATTTGGATTTTGCCGCACAGTATGTGAAGAAAATTGGCTATGGAAAAGGCCCTCTTGAATATTTACGCGGCAACAAAGATTATATTGTAACAAGGAATGGGCATGATGAAATAAGCGGAGCGGCTATTCTGCTTTTTGGAAAGTATCCGCAAAGATTTTTCAGAGAGCCCGTGTTCGATTTATTCGTTACAATGGTACACAGGCGAAAGTCGGTACAGAAATGAATGTCATTAAAGATGTCGTTTTTGAAGGAAAAATTTTGGATATGGTCCAGAAATCCACGGAATTTGTGAAAAACCAGATGCGGGAGTATAGTTTCCTGGGAAACGATGGGCGTTTTATTACGATTCCGGAGCTGCCGGAGTTTTGCTGGATGGAGTTGATTATAAATGCTATTGGACACCGGGATTACAGCATTTCAGGGACGGATATTCAGATAAAAATGTTTGATGACCACTTTACGGTGGAAAGCCCAGGTATGCTTCCGGGATTAGTCCGAACATCAAATATACGGGAGATACATTTTTCGCGGAATCCTAAAATCATTGAGTTTTTGCATACCTATGAATATGTAAAGGAATTTGGCGAAGGCGTAGACCGAATGTTCCGGGAAATGGAAGCGGCGGGACTCCCTGAGCCAGAATATAAAACCGTAGAATTTATGGTGTATGGAACGCTAAAAAATCACAACTGGAAGCAAGACACCCCCCAAGACGCCCCCCAAGACACCCCCCAAGACACCCCCCAAGACACAAACACTGATAAACAGAAGATTTTGGAGTATTGTACAGTTCCGCGCAGCCAAGCAGAGATTCGCGCTTTCATGGGACTTTCTGATAGAAGGAATTTCCGGAAAAATTATTTGAGGCCTCTGATTGAATCAGGAGAATTAAAAATGACAATTCCAGATAAGCCAAGCAGCCGTTATCAAAAATATGTAAAAGCAGACCCGAAGGGCCATACCGCAACCTAGAGCATCAGCACGACGACTCTTTGGCGGGTATAAAAAATGCTTCTTTTGAGAATCCTTTTTATGCAGGAACATT
>CALVVS010000110.1 GCA_944363925.1 uncultured Bacilli bacterium
TACGCCGAGTAGCCGGTGATGCGCACGACCAGGTCGCGGTACTGGGCCGGGTGTTCCTTCGCGTCCTCCAGCGTCTGGATCACTTCGTTTGTCATATACCAGTCTGTCTCGCGGCTGTCTGAATTTTTAATCGTCACATTCAGTTCAATGCTGTCGCCAGGCAGAACCTGTGTAACAGAATCCGCGATCAAAGTATTATCAAAATTGCTGACAATATCCTTTCCATTAAACTCTGCCTGCCATCCGGCTGCTCCCTGATGCTCTTCTGCCAATGCCGTCATGGACATTCCGGCAGTTAATACCAGCCCCAACACGAGGCACAAAATTCTCTTTTTCATCCTGCACCTCCTAATTGATACCTGTGATGGTGCCGCCATCATCATCTGTTACTGTTACATCCACGCCCCAGGCGCTCTTTATCGCATCTACGGCATTGTGCGTCTGTACCGCGTCTACCTCCGCCTCCAGACAGAAGCTGTAGCCGTCATACTTATATTCATAGCGCGCTGTGCCATCGTCATCCTTAGTTACTGTCACATCATCCGCAATGGCCGGATTAATCCGAATCGTCTCAGACAGACTAGGCGTCTCCTGGCCCGGAGCAAGCGCTCTGGTATAATACAGGACCATACGCTCATCCGAATAATCCGCGTCCTCATCCTCATACAGCATCCATCCACTGTTCGACGTAAGCGCCAGCTCAATCAGATTTGGATCGAGCGTCGTATTCTTATTCCCATTCTCATCCTGCCAGCTCTTCGTAATGATTACTCTGACATAGCTGTCGATACTTCCACTGTTTTCTACAGAAAGCCATTCCTGATATGCTTTACCAGGAGCAAATTTTCCCCCGTCAGCAAGCATCTTGGTCAAAAGTTCTCCCTGTGTCTCCGTCCATTCGCCATTTTCCAGGTAATCCCTGCTACTGATCTTTGTTCCATTTTCCAGAAGTGAGACACCGATACTGGACATGCTGACTTCAGCAGCATAATTATCGCTGTAATAGGTCAGAGCCGCTCTCGTGCTTCCTACCGTGCTGGTCAGAAGAAGGAGCGCCGCCGCGCCCAGAAGCAACGCGGGCTTAACCGGAAATGAATTCTTCTTTTTCTTTCTCATGGCTTATTCCCCCTCCTGCTCTGTGTCTGCCGCTTCTCCAGCGCCAGGCTCTGTGACGATTCCTGCGCTCTCATCCACAACCACTACGTTATCCCAGTCAGCATATGGATTTCCATTCTCATCATATAATACCGGCGTGGTTTCATAGACCACGATAATATTGAACTCATCCGGATTACTTCCATCTGTCAGCCTATATTTTATCAGAAGCTCAGGCGTCTTCTCCTTCGGTGCCAGTACAGAATTATAATACCAGTACTGGTCATCTTCATGTTTCATCCATCCCTCTTTGGTTTCGCTCCAAAACTCGATATCATTCGGAGCGAACACCTTTACACGGACAAAGCAGTCATAATCTCCTGTATTCTCTATGATGATGTGCTTTCCGTCTCTTACTGTCTCATGAATCTCAGTCTCTGTGAATCCCATATTCATTGCGACTGCTCCTTCTGCCGTACAGTAAGAAGTAAAGTACGCAAGAGCACTTCCTACAGACAGAGAAGCCGTCAGGGTCAATGCCGCTGCCAGAAGCGCCGTCTTACCGATTCTGCCGCTTTTCATCTCTCATCCTCCTCTCTACTCTGTGGGAGCCCCGGTCTCGGGACCATAAGGGCCGTCATACTGGAACTGGCCATTCTCGTCTACTGTGAAATGATTCTCGATACCATAACCGCCCGTAGTCGTGCCGGAGGGCTGGTTCCGGAACGGAACGTTTACCACAGGACCGGTACTGTTTTCATCATCTGCCGGCAGATCCTTGCCAATCCATACATCGGACGTGCCATCCGCCACTTCGTATCCGGCTCCAGAATACACCTCCGTGACAGTCACGACAGAACCCGCAGGAATGTCCTTCACAAAAATGGAATTGCTGCCCGGCTTATCAACTGTCATGGAAACCATTCTCTGCTCCTTATCGCCCTGCAGAGTCTCGATATCCACCTGGAACACAAACGTAGCGCTGCCGCCAGGCATCATGCTCATCTCAGTCAGTTCCTTATCAATTTCTATCGAGCCGTAGCGCTCCACACGCCCCGGCTTTAATCCCATCGTGACCTTATATACCCAGTCATCGCTGGAGGCTGCATCATCCGGATTGTAATAATTATGAGGCAGAGATACCAGATAAGGCGTAAAATTATACATATAAAAATATGTCTCTACCTGTCTGGGAACCACCAGATACATTCCCGTATTCAACTCCTCAAACTCTACAGCTTCGTCCTCTCCGGCTATACCTGTACCTGTATGATCTGCCTTTACCTTCAGATTCCCCTTCCCATCAGTGACAGTCTGCGCCAGCCAAGAGGCCAAATCCTTCCAATCATTTTCATCCGTATCCGCACTTACATCATCCAGCTTTGCTTCCAGCTCTGTATCCTCTGAAAACATTCCCGTCGGCGCATAGCTTCCGCTCTCGTCGATAGTGGCAACCTTTATCAAATCAACTGTCACTTCCACATTTTCCGGTTTGGTCGCTGTCTTCTGATAATCATCCTCCATCAGATCATAAAGCGCAGATGTGTCAATCTTCAACTTACAGTTCTCATCCACATCCACCGCAATCGCCGCCCTGGACTCCAGAGCCCCCGTGCCCGAAAGTGCCAGGCCAAGCGCCAGCGCCAATGCCAGAAGCCCCGCTCCTTTTCTGTTACGCCATCTCTTTTTTCTCATTCCTTTTACCCTCCTAAAGATCTCTTCTATCTTTTTCCGGAATCAGCCTGCCCGCCGCCGCGCTTACGCCGCTTCGGCCGAATCAGGCATCTCAGAATCAATATAACAAGAAGCGTCACCGACAGGCCCAGTACCAGGTACAGCATGTAGTAATCCTGTACGGCCCGCACCATGGTTTCCGTCGGGGTGACCGCGACGTCCTCCTCGCCCTCGTAGGGAACCCGCTCTCCGCGTACCAGCAGGCGGTGGGTGTTCACTCCGTAGGGCGTGCAGGTGAACAGCGTCACATGGTCTTCGCCGTCTACGATGGCCAGAGCCTCGCTCATGGCGTCCATGTCGTCCTTATCCACCATGTCGTGAATCAGGTCCACCTCGTAGGCCAGTACCTCGTCGAGAATATGGATATAGAAACGGTCTCCCTTTTCCAGCTGGTCAATATCTGTGAACAGCCGGGCGCTGGGGAGTCCCCGGTGCGCCGAAAGAACGCTGTGCGTGCTCTCCCCTCCGATGGGAAGCTTCGTTCCGTCCAGATGACCCACGCCAGTCTGGAGGACGTCCTCGGAGGTACCGTGGTAGATGGAAAGCTTCACATTAATCTTCGGAATGGAGATATACCCCATGACCCCGTCGCCGGCCACGTTGAGGACGGACCAGTACTCCGTGTCCTCAATCTCCTCATCTTCCCCGGTAAACACGTCTCCGTAAATATTATTTTCTGTCAGTGTATCGTTGAAGGCCCGCGCCTTCTCCCATTCCCCGGAGAAATCCTCCGGCTCCAGGGTCGACACGGTTTCCTCATAGCTGCTGATAAGACGGCTCTGCCGGTAGGTATTCCACTGGTCGGAAATGGTCGGATACGCCAGGAGCAGAAATCCGGCCAGAAACATCAGAGCGAACACCGCATTCAGTATTTTCCTCATGGCTTTTCTGTCTCCTTATGCTCTGTTCCCAGCCTCCTTCGCCGGCGCGTCCGGCGGTCCCAGAGGAACAGGGCCAGGATGAACAGCGGCGTCACCGCC
>CALVVS010000111.1 GCA_944363925.1 uncultured Bacilli bacterium
AGGGCACGGGTGACAAGGTTTTTGGCGGAAAGCTTAATGTCAATCTGTGCTTGGACGCGTATGACGAACTTCTCGAGGCTTGCAAAAGCCAGATTGACGCCACCAACAAAGGCATGGCTAAGAGGTACAGCAAGTACATGCCCAAAAACAGGAAGTAAATTATGACACCTGCATTTAATATGTTCTATGAGCCCCTGCCGGAGACGGTAAACATATCTGGGAAAGAGTACAAGATAATAACGGACTTCAGGGAGTGGATTCGATTCATAGACATGATGAATGACAAAGAGCTCCCGCCGGACCTAAAGGTAATGTTTACCCTCAGTATGTTCCCCGGCGGGCTAAGCCTGCCAGATGTAGAGCTAAAAGACCTGCTTAAAAGCTTCTCATTGTTTTTGGCATGTAAAACAGAAACAGAAGATGATGATACAGCGGCGGATAGTGATGACGACAATCCGCCGCCACGTAAGCCGCAGATCCTATCGTATTCCGTGGATGCACCTTACATTATTGCAGGTTTTATGCAGGATTATGGAATTGACCTGTTGACCGTAGACTATATGCACTGGTGGAAGTTTCGCGCGCTGCTTGACGGCCTTAGAGACGACACAGAGATTAAGCGCCGGATGTATTATCGGTCAATAGACACATCCAAAATTAAGAACAAGGAAGAGCGGAAACGGATACGACGGATCCAAGCGGAGATTAGACTGCCGCAAGAGGTGATGAGTGATGAAGAGATTGCAAACGCATTCATATGAGGTCTCTATGCCACCCTTAAGAAGGAATTGGTATAGATGTCCGACATGCGGCAAAAAGCTTGTAATATGCGATAATACGGCCTCTTGTAGAGGCGTTTTTATCGTGTGCAAGCAATGTAAAAATGAGATTGAGATAAAGATATAGCGCATCAAATTGAGCCTGAGAGCCTGTGCGACTGATATATCGATAGGAGGGATATAGATGTCACAGGCTGACGGTCACTTAAATTTTGATACCAAAATAGATGAATCCGGCTTCAGCTCCGGCATAAAGCGGCTTGGCTCTCTTGGCAAGAGTGGTCTATCTGTTCTTGCCGCCGGCGTTGCGGGTGTAACAACGGCTATGGGTGCAGGCTTAGCTGCTGGCATAAAGTATAATGCCAACATAGAGCAGTATACGACAAGTTTTGAAGTAATGACTGGATCTGCCGAAAAGGCAGCACAGATCATGGAAGAGCTGCAGAAAATCGGTGCGGAAACGCCGTTTGAAACGGAAACCATAGCTGAGACGACGCAGCTGCTGATGAACTATGGCTTTACGGCTGACGAAGCTATCGATAAGATGCAGATGCTTGGAGATATATCCCAAGGATCCGCGGATAAGATGAACCGTATAGCTATGGCGTATGGACAGATGAGTTCCGCGGGGAAAGTCCAGCTTGAAGATGTCAAGCAGATGATAGAGGCCGGATTTAATCCTCTGCAGGAGATATCCGAGAGCACCGGAGAAAGCATGGCGTCCCTTTACGACAGAATCAGTAAAGGAACAATAACTGTTGATGAAATAACGGCATCAATGCAGCGGGCAACCGCAGAAGGCGGCACGTATTATCAGTCTATGGAGAAGCAGTCCCAGACAATTAACGGGCTGATTTCCACTCTCAAAGACAATGCAATGCAGCTGCTTGGCAATGTAATTGAACCTATTTCAGAGAGCATGCGTACAGAATTGCTTCCAGCTGCCATAGAAGCCGTTGAAGGCATATCCGATGCCTTTGAAAAAGAAGGTGTTAATGGTCTTATCAAGGCGGGAAGCAATGTTATAGCTTCTTTTTTATTGGGTATCACAAAACGGGCGCCGGACGTAATTGATACTGCATTTGGCATTTTAACATCCATATTGTCTGCGCTCACTGAGAACACTGATGGGTTTGTGTCTGCCGGCATGCAGATTATTGAATCCCTGATACTCGGAATGGTTGAAGCGCTGCCACAGCTGGGCGAGTTGGTAATGTCAATGTTTTTAGCATTATCAGAACATATCACTGAGAATGCTCCTTCGCTTGCCACCAAAGGAATTGATATTGTTTTAAATTTAATTGATGGCATTATTGACAATTTACCTACACTTCTGCAGGCTGGGCTGCAGATGCTCATGGCGATCGTGCAGGGCATCATTAACAATATACCAACACTCATTGCTGCAGTTCCGCGCCTGATAAACGAGTTTTTTAATGCCTTGTGGGGATTCCTGCCAGATTTTGTAATGGCGGGGCTTGAGCTTATCGTTCAATTAGGACTTGGCATTATAAAAGCGATTCCGACTATAATCGCCAATGCCGGAGAGATCGCACAGGCGATTCTTAACGTTATCGGCGGAATAAATATTTTTAAACTTGGAAAGACGCTGATAACAAAGTTGGGATCAGGGATCAAATCTCTTCTATCGTTTATAAAAGAAAGAGCGGGAGAGATTGCTTCGGGGATTCTTGATAAAATTAAAAATACCAACTGGATTCAACTTGGTAAGCATATAATTACAAGCATAGGGAACGGGCTGAAAAGCCTGGGGACATGGCTTGTAAACACCGCCAAAAGTCTTTTCCAAAAAGCGTGGAATACCATCAAAAACATTGACTGGATTCAGCTTGGCAAGGATATTGTTAAAGGCATTTTAAACGGCTTAAAGAACATGGGCGGGGCGCTAATAGAAGAGGCAAAGAACCTTGGTAAGAAAGCGCTCAACGGTATAAAAAGCTTTTTAGGAATCAAGTCGCCTTCGCGCGTTTTTCGTGATGAAGTCGGTAAGATGATGGCCAAAGGCATAACAGTCGGCTTTGATCTATACCCAATCGACGATGAGTTAGATAAGACGCTTAGTGCAGCCATTCCAAAGATAAATGAATCTATGCAGCCACGCATAATGTATCAGTCAGTTCCAGGCGGTCCAGAACCTGGGGAAAACGAAGATTCTGAAAAGCCTACGGACAAACACTATACTTTGGAGGTGCCAATAACACTTGACGGTAAAGAGATTGCAAGAGGAACCGCCAGGTTTACGGACACCGAGCTTGCGATTCGTGAGCGTCTTGTTATGAGAGGGGTGACAACGTGATAGGCGTAAAATTTGGCGATATACATTCGGACACACTGGGTCTTAGCTGGCTCGGTGTTTTTGTTTTATCGTCACCTGTTACGGTGACAAAGTATGTTGAAATTCCAGGTCGTAATGGCAGTTTGGATTATAGTCAAGCTGTTACAGGTTATGTTACATATAAAGATCGAGACGTTAAGTTGAAATTTGAACTGGAAACAGAGTCTGAGGAAGAATATATAGAAAAAATTTCCGAAATTGAGAACTTGCTGCATGGCAAGCGGAAAACGGTAATTTTGGACACCGACCCGAACTATCAGTGGGACTGTCGGCTGAAGGTAGATAATGAACGGAAAAACCGCCGGTACAGCGTCGTAACCGTAACCGGCACGGCCTACCCATACAAGCGCAAAACGACCGACACCGTCGTCGAACAGACCGTGACCGATACGGCGACAGAGATCACGTGCAACAATCTGGCGGAGCCGGTAATACCGACCATCGAGACATCGGCCAGCATGCAGATCCAGGTCGGCGGCAAAACACTCAAGGTCCAGGAGGCAACACACACCCAGGACACTTTGCACAGGG